>CAZFCG010000051.1:0-19518 GCA_964517595.1 uncultured Geobacter sp.
ACAGGAGGAAGCGGGAATGGCAAAAGGTGTGGTGAAGTGGTTCAATGACAGCAAGGGTTTTGGTTTCATCGAGCAGGAAAACGGGGAAGACGTATTCGTACACTTCTCATCAATCCAGGGGGACGGATTCAAGTCTCTTTCGGAAGGACAGCCGGTGACTTTCGACGTCGTACAGGGCGCCAAGGGGCCCCAGGCCGCCAACGTGGTAAAAGGGTAGAGTATTTATTCAACAGGTCGAAAAAAAGCCCCGGGCATCAACTCCGGGGCTTTTTAATGTATAGTGGATTCCGCGGTAAAGATTACCCTGTTCAAAACGAGGAAGTTCATGGCAAAGGACAGATTTCCCGTAACCCCTGCCGTGCGGGAGCTTCGTGAAAAAAATGCGCTGTTTACCCCCCATCTATATGAATATGAGGAGAAGGGAGGCACGGCGGCGGGCGCCAGGGAACTGGGCCTGGATGAGCACACCGTTATCAAGACACTGGTTATGGAAGATGATCAGGGCAATCCCCTGATCATCCTGATGCATGGGGACCTTCAGGTCTCTACGAAAGAACTGGCCCGCATCCTTGGCGTGAAGGGCGTTTCCCCCTGCACTCCCGAAAAGGCCACACGAATGACCGGCTATCTGGTGGGAGGGACCTCTCCTTTTGGAACGCGCCGCCAGATGCCTGTTTACATTGAGGAAACCATAATGGGCCTGCCCACCATCTATCTCAACGGCGGCAAGCGGGGATTCCTGGTCGCCATCTCTCCGGGAGAGGTGGAGCGGATCCTCAAGCCCGTCTTCGTCCGGGTAGGGATTGAATAACCACCTGTCGCCGCGTCCTTCACCCTCCTCCAGGTCATGTCCCTCCTTGTCATCGCGGTTGAGACTCCTTTTCAACCAGACCCTTGCCCGGTTGAGAAAACCGGGTAAACTGAACTCTGTTTTAGGCAAGGCCGCCCAGGCGGATTTTCATTGAACGGAAAAAAGGGGGAAATCATGGACAGTTATCGCTGCACTATCTGCAATTATCTTTACGAACCTGAAGCGGGCGATCCGCCCAATGGCGTTGATCCCGGAACGGCATTCGAGGATATTCCGGAAGAGTGGGTATGTCCCATCTGCGGCGCGGAAAAGAGCCTGTTCGAGAAGGACTGACGGAAAGGAGAGCGCCGTCAATGGCACGAATACCGTATGTTGACGGAGATTCCTGCATAAGCTGCGGTCTCTGTGTCGGAACCGCTCCGGAGGTGTTTCGCCTGAACAATGATAATATTGCGGAGGTGTATGATCCCTTCGGCGCCCCGGAAGAAAAGATACTTGAAGCGGTTGAAGGATGCCCGGTGAGCTGTATCTATTGGCAGGAGTAGCCTCCTGTTTCCTGGAAAGCCTTTCACTCCCCTCCGGTTCTGATGGACCGGGGGGATTTTTTTCCGCATCCCCAGTTAGCGACACCTCTGTACCCTTCCATTTTTCCCTGCGAGACGAAAAAAGACGCGTCATTTTTCTTATGTATTTCTCTTTCCTGTCGATACGTATTCCTGTCAGGCGGAAATGCCGGAAAGTGGAAACCATGGATAAGAGGAGCGGGAAATGGCTGGAAATACCAATATATTGCTGGAAAGCGGAACCAATGAGCTGGAGATTGTCGAATTCTGCGTAAACGACGGCGACAGGATAAACTATTACGGAGTGAACGTCGCCAAGGTACGGGAGATTATCCGTACTCCCAGGCTCACCCCGGTCCTTTCTTCGCCTGAAATGGTCGCCGGAATGATGTCTCTCAGGGACCGGATCATCCCGGTCATCGACCTGGCGAATGTCCTGAACTGGCGGCCCGCGGCCGAACCTGACAAGATTCTGGTGCTGGAATTCAACCGGGTTACGGTCGGCATTCTCGTGAGCAGCGTCTCCCGCATCTTCCGTCTATCGTGGGAACAGGTTGTCGCGCCGTCCAAGCTCAGCGAAGGCGCCTATGTAACCGGCATGGTCAAGATGGAGGGGCGCCTGATTCTGATTCTGGACTTCGAACGGATCATAGCCGAATTATGCCAATCCACCGCCCTGGCCCCGGTGGACGAATCGGTTTCCGCCATTTCCGACGGCGCCCGGCGCAAGGTCCTCGTGGTGGATGATTCCTCCTTCATCCGCAACGCCATCAGTTCCAACCTCCAGGCCGCCGGTTACCGCGCCGAAGAGGCCATCAACGGCGAAGAGGCCTGGGCCATCATATCCGAAAGACTGGCGGCGGATTCCTTCGACTTCGACGTAATCATAACGGATATCGAGATGCCCCGTATGGACGGTCTGCACCTCACGTCCCTTATCAGGGCGAACGAGCGTCTGCGGGACATCCCCCTGTTCATATTCAGTTCCCTGGCCAGCGCGGACAACATCCGCAAGTGGAAGAGCCTGGGCGCGGACGGGATCCTCACCAAGCCTGACATGCCGAACCTGGTGTCCATCATCGGTGAGGTTCTCGAGGCAAGGGAGGAGGGAAGTTAAAGCAAAGGCGAGTGTCGCGGTTTTCCGGTGAACGGCAAGGTGGCGCGCCTCGTGAAAAGTGTGCTATCATGGCTTCCCCAATACGGGAATTCAACCACACCCGTCACAAGGAGCCTTCATGCCGTTGCCGAGGATACAGTCAATCTCCGTCCGTTTCATTGCCCTTGCGCTTTTCGTCTTTACCGTCGCCGCCTGCGCCGCCACCCCGAAACCGTTGCCCAGCGCCGGCCCGGGCAAGGCGGTGGAGACCCTCCAGTCCGAGGTCTCCATTTCCGCAAGGTCCGCGGCAAGGAGCATCGGCGGCCGCGGCTACCTCATCTTCAAGAACCCGGATCGTTTCCACCTCGCCATACTCTCTCCTTTCGGCTTTACCATGATGGATGTTTTTGTATCAGGCGATCTCATCACCTGCCTCGTGCCCTCAAAGCGGACCGCCTACCAGGGGCGTGTCTCCCAGCTTCCGGACGGGAACGCCCTCAGGGGATGGGGCATGATGCGCTGGGTGGTGGACACCCCTCGGGCCGGGGAGGGGATGGGCGCGGGCGCCAGAGAGTATCTGGCCGCTGACGGCAGGAAAGAGATTCTTTCCTATGACGACAGGGGGCTGCTGGCGCACAAGTCGAACCAGGACGGTGATCGGGTCGCCTATGCGGATTATCACGACCGGAACGGGGTCGCCTTCCCCCATACCATCGAGATGGCGAACCGTGAGGGTGACATGGTGAAGATCGTGTTTGACGAGCCCGAGGTCAATCAACCCGTAGATGAATCGTCCCTCACTCCCGCCCTCGACGGCATCGAGACGCGCCCCCTGACTGAATTCCGCGGGCTCTGAACGGTCATGGCAACGGGTATTTTTCGCGCTCTTTTCGCGCTTGTCGAGGGTGGTATCCGGCGGCACATGGAGTGGCTCTTTCGCGTCACCACGTCCCGTCCCGGGTATGTCCTGGTTTTTGCCTTCCTGCTCCTCCTCCCGGCTGCACTTTCCATCTCCGTCACACGGTTCGAGACCGACATCTTCAAGCTGTTTCCATCGGAAAAGGGCCCCCTGCGCCTTTTCCTGGACTCTCTGGAATGGACCGGCGGGGCGAAGGAGGCCTATTTCCTCCTGGAGGGGGACAGCCGGAAACTGCCCGGTGAGGCCGAGGCCTTTGCCCGGCGCCTGCGGGCTGTGAGGGTGGATGGCGCCCCCGGATTCACGAAGATCACCTATCGTGTCTTCGACTCCGGCGAGGCTGAGTCATTCGCCGGCTTTATCGGTTATGCCGTAACCCATCCCCATCTGTTCCTGGAACCGTCCGGCGTCGAGGCGTTCCGCGCCCGGTTCCATCAACCCGGACTGGACCAGGCCCTGGCCCGGACACGCACAGAACTGGCCAGTCAGATGGGCATGGGGATGCGGGAACTTGCCGCGGCAGACCCCCTTGCCCTGCGGGAACTGGTGCTCCCCCGGCTGAAGGCGGCGAGCCAGGCCCTCAATCTCGACCCCCTGTCCCCCTATTTCCTCTCCAGGGACGGCCAGCTGCTGATCATGATTGCCGAACCGGCGAGGCCGGTGAACGACATGGCCTTTGCCCGGAAGCTGGTGGCCGGGATCAACGAGGCGCGCCGTGACGCGAAGGTGAGCATCTCCTGCGCGGGGGCACATCTGTCGGCCGTCATCGACGAGTCGGTGATGAAGAGGAACATAGTCGCCTGTGTCGTTTCATCCCTGTTTCTGGTCCTCGGGCTCTTTTTCTTTACCTATCGCCGGTTTCTTCCGACGCTGCTGATACCCTTGATCCTCCTGTACGGAACGACCCTGGCCCTGGGGACCGCCGGGCTCCTTCTTTCATCCATACACATCATATCATTCGCCTTCACCGCCCTCATCATCGGCCTCGGTACGGACTATTCCATCCACCTCTATGACCGTTACCGTTCGGAGCTCTCCGCCGGGCGGGATCAGCGGGAATCCCTGCGGCTGGCTTTCGTCGATACGGGACACGGCGTATTCATCGCGGCCTTCACGACCATTCTCCCTTTTCTGTCGCTGACCATGTCCGAAGTGCGCGCCTTGTCCGAACTGGGACTCCTGGTAGGTCTAGGGGTGCTCTTTTCCCTTTACGCCACCTTTCTTTTTATGCCCCCCCTTCTTGCCTTTACCGCGCGCCAATCTCCCGGCGCCGCCCGCCGGCCGCTCCCCGGCCTAGGGCTCGGCCGGGTATGGGACTTCAGCGTTTGCCATTCCCGCCGGCTGATGGCCATTTCCCTGGTCGTGACCGCGGGCCTTCTGGCCTCTTCACTGTTCGTACGTTTCGACGGAGAACTGAAGAATCTCCAGCCCCGGAGTTCCGAGGCCTTCCTGACCCAGGAGAGGATGGAGAAACACCTGAGCATCAGCCCGAAGCAGATGCTTGTGGCGGTGGACGGGAAGGACCTGGAAGACGTGCTGGAGCGGGGAGGGAGGATTGGCGGATTGACGGAGCGGTACCGGCGCGAGGGCCGGCTAGTCGAGGTGTCTTCCCTGGAGAAGGTCATCAACGGTGAAGCGGCGCAGGCGGAGACTCTGGCCGCGCTGCGCGCCGGCAAAGGAGGAGAAGGGGCGCGCAAGAGGGTGGCCGGGGCCCTGGAGCGGAACGGTTTCGCCCTTGAGCCCTTCGCTCCTTTTCTGGAAGGACTGGAAGGGCTGGGGGATGCAGGGCCGGCGCCGGCCGGGGAGGCGATCTCCCGTCTTGCCGCGTCTCCCTTGAGGGGGGTTGTGGACCGCCATCTGATCCGCGACGGAGAATGGTATCACCTTCTTTTCTATCTGCACTACTCGGGAAAGGAGTTCCGGCAGCAGGACTTTCTGCGTGACCTGGCGGCCGTCGACCCGGCGGCCCGGGCCACGAGCGTGGATCTGGTGAGCAGCCAGCTGGCCTCGTCCGTGGGGCGGAGTTTCCTGACGGGTTTCATCCTGAGCGGGACGCTTGTGCTCATCCTTCTGCTGTCCCGCTTCAGAACACCGTCAGGGGTCCTCCTCTCCCTTTTTCCGGTGCTTTGCGGCCTGGTATCCATGCTGGGAATGTTGTCGCTGACCGGTATGGGACTTAACTTCATGAACGCCATGGTGCTGGTCACCATCATCGGCATGGGTTGCGACTACGGTCTGCAGATATCTCACAGGACCGGCAGCGTCGCAATGGCTGAACAGCGGGAGAGTTTCGTCCAGTCCGGCCGGGCGGCCCTCCTGTCCGCCCTGACCACCATCGCCGGTTTCGGCTCACTGGCCTTCGCCGACTACGGGGCGCTGTCTTCCATCGGCTGGGCCACCAACTACGGCATAGGCGCCACGGCCCTGTTCGCCCTGGTGTTCCTGCCGGCGTTTCTCCGGCGCTTTGCTACCTCTTCCAGATAAAGCGGTCCACGGACCAATGGCCGCCGCCGGTCACCACCAGGGCCATGGCCATGCACAGAAGCGCCAGATTGTACTCGATGCCGTGCCCCCTGCCGGAGGCGCAGGTGGCGTTGAGGAAGAAGCCGTTGACCCAGGAGACCTTGTAGATGGCCACGGCCATGGTAATTGCTATGCCGGCGGCGGAAAGCCGGGTAAGAAAGCCGGAGAGAATACCAATCCCGCCGCCGAATTCGGCGATGATGGCCAGAAGAGTAAGGATTGGAGGAATACCCAGGTGCGCCTCGAAGTTCTTGAGGGTTGCCGTGAGCCCCTGGCCGCCGAACAGCCCCAGGAGCTTCTGGGAGCCGTGGGCCGCGAAAATCAGCCCCAAAGGGAGCCTGATAAACAGAAGTGAGATGGAGTCCAGAGTGGATGCGGAAGAAGTCTTTGCCATAGCGAGCCTCCATGGATGACCGGTGAATGCGTTTTTCAGTTATCGGCAGCAGATACTACCCCAAGCCGCGGCAACTTGGAAGTCAAAATAAAAACGGGTAACTATTCAGAATAGTTCCATAGCGGACCACAACTTGCTGTTCCTCCATTCCCCCTCGTCCTCCGGGAGAGGGGCATGGGTGAGGGGGAAAGCGCCGGCTTGACTGCGGATTATGAATCAGGCGATTCGACGCGGGGGATTTTATCCGCTCATAATGCGAGGAAGAATACATGGGCTATGACACCATAGTGATCCTGGGACCCACGGCATCAGGCAAGACACGGCTGGCGGTGGGGATCGCCCGGGAGACGGGGGGCGAGATCATCTCCGCCGATTCCCGGCAGGTCTACCGGGGCATGGACATCGGCAGCGGAAAGGACCTGGATGAGTACGGAGAGATACCATATCACCTAATCGACATCCTGGACCCGGGTGAGGAATTCAATGTCTTCCGTTTCCAGCGACTCTGTTTCGCTGCCATGGAGGATATCCGGGGGCGCGGCCGGATACCGGTCATCGCCGGAGGCACGGGCCTTTATCTTGATTCCGTCCTGAAGGGATACCGGATGGCGGATGTCCCGCCGGACCCTGTCCTCAGGGCGGAACTGGAACCCCAGTCCACAGAAGGGCTTGCTTCGCGTCTTCAGGCCCTCAATCCGCGCCTCCACAACACCACGGACCTGCTGGATAGGGATCGCCTGATTCGGGCCATCGAGATTGGCGAATACGAGCAAAGCCATGAGCCGGAGCCCCTGCCGGCATTCAACCCCGTTATATTTGGCGTCAGGTGGGATCGGAGTGACCTGCGCCGGCGGATCACCGAGCGGCTGAAAGCCCGTCTGAACGCCGGCCTCATCGAAGAGGTGGATCGGCTCCACAGGGAAGGAGTGCCTTACGAGACCCTCGAGTTCTACGGCCTGGAATACCGGTTTGTAGCCCGCTTCCTGAAGGGTGAGATGAACCGCAACGACCTGTTCCAGAAGCTCAACAGCGCCATCCACGACTTCGCCAAGCGTCAGGAGACCTGGTTCCGCCGTATGGAACGCCAGGGGATTCATATCCGCTGGTTGGACGGCAGCGGCGACCCCCTGGCGGAGGCTTTGGGGTTAGTGAGGCCGGAGGGTGGCCTGTGATCCCGGTCAGGATGACAGCGAAGAGGTCCAGGGGGCAGAGATGAAGATTACCGTAAATGGTGAAGAACGTATGATAACCGCCATGAGCGTCGAAGAATATCTGCAATCCATCGAGTGCGACCCGATGCCCGTTGCGGTTGAACTGAACCGTTCCATTCTCCGGAGAAGCGAGTATGGAAGCACCTTTCTCGCCGAAGGGGACCGGTTGGATATCATCTGGTTCGTTGGGGGAGGATGAGAGGCAGGCCGGCACTTTTCTGGTCGTTGTTTTCGGGATTTCCTTCGGCAGTGAAGAAATTCGCGTTGACTGATTGCGCATTTTCCCATCTGCGCTATAGTATTTGCACGTTGTAGACTTCTCCTTTTGGTTCCCCCCCGCGGATGTCCTCATTTTCATCTACGGGGGTTTTTTTATCAGCAGTCCGCGCCATTGTTCGCGGACCGGTGGGCAAGCTCTATGAGTTTTGCCGAAAAGATGTTATGTGACAATAGATGATGCTTTCGACAATTATATTTGTCATGCACGAATGACTTTATCGGGCATCCATGATTTCAAAGGTTTACAGTCTGGATTCCCGATCAGAATCTACTCGAGAATGACAATTTGCAATTGCATCACTATTGTAATAACGGCCGGATGCGGTAGTGTCATGCCTTGGGGATTTCGCAGGGGAGCAGCGGTCGCGGCGTAACCAGTTTCGGAATGCGCAGCAGATTCACGCCCACCGGGAATTCCAGTTCCTGGTAAAGCCGTTCCCATGTGTGTATGTAGCTCCTGGACAGGTGCATGGGCATGAAGAAAGCGGGGCGGAGCCTGTCCAGCATGCGGTTGATGTCTTCGGAGCACAGGTGGGCGGAGTCCCTCGCCTTTTCCCGGTCCTCGGCCAGGAATGAGCATTCGCAAACCAGGAACGTAACCCCTGCCATGAGCCTCTCCAGCTTTTCCATGTTTTCCCGTGTGAAACCGATGTCGGTAACGTAGCCTATAGAGGCGCCGGGACGTTTCCCGCGGATGCTCTCATACAGGGCTTCCGCGTCCACGTCTGTTTCACTGGTAACCTCGTTTCCCTGACGACGCAACACCGTCAACGGTTCTCCGCCCATCCTTCCCTGGGTGAAAAGGCGCCGCAGCTCCCGCAGCCATTCCCCCTTGACCAGTCCGGCGGCCTCCAGCCTGCCCTCATCCACCTGAAACGAAGGTAGCTCCGAAATCCTGTAGATGAGCGAGGGGATGCTGTGGTCGCACGTGTCCGCCTCCACCCTGACGAATCTGTCACGGTAGATTTCCCGCTCCTGCCTGGGCTTGTCCTCTTCCCGCCGCCGGGCAAAGGCGTCCGGCCCGGAAAACAGGGTCAGCGCAAGACGTCCGGGAAAGACCTCGTGGATGCGGAAAGATCCCCAGTATGGTTCGGCCAGATTCCAGTCATAGCCCGCCAGTTTGGCGGCCATCCTGTCGGCCAGGCCGGGCGGTCCGAAGATGTCGGTAGTTCGGGGAGAGACGTGGAGGGTGCGGATAAAGGTGTCCATTCCCATGAAATGGTCCATGTGGGCGTGTGTTATGAACAGGGACGTTGTGGATTTCAGGACCCTCTTGGCCAGGTGATGGATCCGTCCGCAGTCGAAGAGGAGACGCCGGCCAAGGGGCCGTATAAGCACGGACAGGAGCGGGTCATCCAGCAGTCCGGCGAAAAAGGCAGGTTCAAGGTAGCGGAACGGAAGTCTTGGGCTCATTTGCTGTCCCCGGACCGATGAAGAAAGTCGGGTCCATCAGTTTGTTACCCCCTTTTTCTCTTTCCCCTGACGACAAGCAGGAACAGAACTCCGGCAGCGGCGAGCAAGGCGGCAATCCCGGCTATAGCGCCGGTCCCGATCCCGCCGGGTGTCTTCACGGAACCCGCGCCTTCCGGACGGTACTTCAGATCATCGGAAAGGACCGTGCCTCTTATCATGCCTTCGAACAGCGGCAGGTATCCCTGGAACTCCTCTCCCTTCGCGTAGCAGGAGATCTGGATGAAGCCTTTTTCGGTGAGAACAGTCCCCACCAGCCCGTTTATGGTGCCCACCCCCTTTACATCAACGGACAGCCGTGTCCACAGGGTGTGGGCGGCCTCATCCAGGACCGGCTCACCCATTTTCCCGTTGGCGGCGATGGAGGAAATGGATTCGCGGGCCCTGGCGAAGCCGGTATCCATGGCTTCGCCGATGCGCGCCATTGACCGTAACTGGTCTTGCGGAACCTTGCCGGAGCTCTTCACCTGCACCAGGATGTAGGGGTACGCGAACCATTTCCGCGCGGACGAAAGCTGGAAGCCGTAGTCGTAATCCTGGGTCTCGGCTTTGGGCGCCATCCTGGCGATCTCCCGTTCGTATGCGTCCAGGATCTCCCCGGGAATCGGTTTCCAGCCTCTGGGCAGTTGAAGGGTGAAGCCTTCTTTTGTTGGAAGGCGCGTTCCCGTTTCGACGGCCGGACATAAGACGGCCGGCATGATAAACAGGAGGGATAGCAGTAACATGCATGTTCTTTTCATGGGATATGCTCCGTTTGAAAGCCATGTTCCGTGGTTTGTTGGTCAGGGAAAGTGTAACATTGCTTTCCATCTGTTCGGGCCGGAGGCGGGGCCATGGGCAGGTAAATCCTGAAAACGGCGCCCTGATCCGGTTTTGAAGAGACATCGATAAAGCCGTTGTGCTGGTTTATGACTCCGTAGGCCAGGGAGAGTCCCAGACCGGTGCCCTTGCCGACCTCTTTTGTGGTGAAAAAAGGCTCGAAGATGCGTGTCCTGGTATCCTCATCCATGCCGTGTCCATTGTCCTCAACAGTGATGCGCGCGTATCGGCCAGGCTTTACCCTGCCGTTGCAGGGGAGTAATCCGTCCTCTGTTTCAAGCATGTCGCATTTGATGGTCAGATTTCCACCCTCGGGCATGGCGTCCCGCGCATTGGAGGCCAGATTCAGGAGGACCTGCTCCAGCAGAACGGCGTCAGCCCTTATCCAGACCTGACTCTCGCATCCGTTTACGGCGAGCTTTATCTTTTCTCCCGCCATCATGGTGAGAAGCGGTACAGCGTTTTCCAGCAGTTCATAGAGATCGAGGAGCTGGGGCTCTATCCGCTGTCTCCTGCTGAAAGCGAGCAGGTCCTTTGTCAATCCGGCCGCGCGGTTGCCGCAAGAGGTGATTTTATCCACATAGACCCGCATGGGATTATTGTCTCCCATCTTCACCTTGAGAAATCCCGCGTAGCCGATGATCGCCGCGAGGATATTGTTGAATTCATGGGCGATGCCCCCGGCCAGTTGACCGACTGCTTCCATCTTCTGAGACTGGTACAGTTGCTCCTCCAGGCGCCGGTTTTTCTCCTCGGCCTGTTTTCTCTCCTTAACTTGGAGCTCCAGTTCCCCGTATGCGGCGACGATCTCGTTGTTGCGATCCAGGATTGCGCGGCGCAGCAGGAAATCAGATCGCTTGTGTCGCTCCAGTGAATAACACATGAACATTCCGGTTACGATAAATGAGAAGAAGATGAAGGTGTTGCTGATAAGGGCGGCCCTGGGGGTACTTGCGCAAAAAACAGCGGCGATTTCGTAGAGGAGAAAGATGCTCCAGGAGAGGATGGTTGACGTGAAAAAACGGATCCGGTGATAGAAGAGGAGACAGAGGAGTAATCCGCCGTAATACAGGTAATTGCCCGGCGGGGGCGCCTTGATGATCATGGCGATAATCCCGGCGCCGGCGGAGAAGCCGGCAATAAAGAACGCGGGATTCATGAATCTGCTGAAGTGGCTCCAGTAGGTAAGGAAGAATATCCCCAAGAGGATGGGGCAGACCGCCAGAAAACGGATGTGCCATGTCGCGATACAGATTTCGGGCATTATCCAGTAGTCCAGGAATCCGAAAGCCGCATAGAGAAAGCATCCCAGCAGCAGATCCATGCGGTACTGGGTAATGTTACCGGCGAAGAAATCCTCAAGGAACCCGGCTTCCAGGTCTTTGTCGAGAAAGGAGAGAGTGACCGGATGGTAGGGAGTATCTTTGCGGGTGTACATTCACTCAATCTCCTTGCCGCTGGCAATCCTTTTTTCCGGGTGAAGGTCTGTTTTACAGGCATGGTTCTCTGGAGCGTTTCCAGAAAATACCCCAATCGAAGGGCAATGTCAAAAAAACCACATCGATCCCGAAGAGATATCCCTTACGAATCGAATCACGATAATATGTCAAAAAACAAATATTTATGAAAAGGAAAACAGGGTGTGAAAATCCGGATCACATTCGGTCTGTTTCCGTGCGGCTTCTTGTGAAAAATGCGAAGTCATAACATTGTCCTTACTGGTATGAAACATGCTTGACATATATTTGTTTCCAGTAGAATGTAGTTCTATTTTAGGGCCTTTTTCAGTAGCGGAAAATCCGCTGCCATCATTTCTCGGTTTCAACCTTGCTTCACAACCTGACTGCTCCAGGAGGTTAATGACATGAAAAGAAGGATAGGAAAGATGCGGCAGTTACTCGGTGTTTTTTTCACGGCTATATTTGTTTTCGGGTTGTCAGCCTGTTCTTCAGACGAGGCCCGGGATGCCTCAGAGATTGATTCCTCCAAAGGGGGGCTGACGGTAACCATACTCAATAAGTCGGGGAGAACCGCTCATATCAGATTCACGGGCGCCCCATTGAATATCGACAGGAAAAGTGATTCGGTTCTCAACGGGAAATCCGCCGATTTCAGCCTGACTTCCGTGAAGGCGGGGCGCATCTATATATCCTACGACAAGGCCCTTTCTTCGGATGCGCCGGATGGCGCCAATTCCTCCGATAAGGACTACAAGACCCGTTTTGACAAAGTCGAGCTGACCTATGGCGACGGCGGAAAAGCAAACCTGACAGCCGTTGATTTCTACTCGATACCGATGATTCTGGAAACATCAATCCAGGGAACCGTCATAGAACATCTGACGCTTGCCGGAAACCAGACGGGAAAAAGTATTGAAGCCGCCCTTGCCAATATCATGTCCGACCCTTCTTCTGCGGTAATCAGGGGCGGGACAAGCGGGAACGAGATCGTCCGGATACTATCTCCGGTGAAGAGTCCGGGGGCATATGAAGGGTTTGACGCCTATCTTTCCACCTTGAACAGGTCAACCCTTACCATTGCGGGGGTCTTTTACGGAAAACCTTCCAAGAAATACAATTTCACCGGCGCCATATCAACCGGGGGAATTACCCTGAGCGAAGGCGGCCAGACCATTTCAATTCCGATGACGAGCCTTATGTACAGCAAGACGGATCTCAAGGCCCATAACGGGATCTATACCTGCAACGGAGCATATACCGTCAACGGGGCAACGCATCATGTGGCGGATAATGACATCTATTCCGCGGTCTACAGGGACCTCGTTACCGGATTCAACCTGGGTTTCGTCAAGCCGGGCGCCAATGACAGTTCCAAATGGTGGTCAGCCCCTCCCTTCCAGGGCGCTTCGTACAATAAATACGCAAAGATTATCGCCAATAACTATCCAGGCGCCTATGGATTTCCGTTTACAGACAGGTACAACCATATCCTGGCGGACCTCGGAGGGAGGATCGACAGGCTGACGATAACCTTGCTCGCCGATAACACATCGCCTCCTCCATATACTCCGTCTGGAAACAGGAACCCGCAAACAGGCGTTGTCTCCTTCAACATGTCCATAGTAACGCCGGATAACAGCTTTAATGCAACCAGGTATTTTTTCAATACACACGAGTATACGGGAGGAAAGGCCTATGACTTCCCGGGCACGGAAACGCCTCAATTCAATCCGGCCGCTTCCGGAGCGGCAATCAACAAGATTCCCGCGAAAGAAGGACTGAATATCTATGACCTGGTCCTTCGCGGGAAGAAGTTTCTGGTTCTGATAAAGGTCACGAACAGGACCGTGGAGTGGGGTTCCATATCGGGCGGAGGAAACGCCACCTGGTCATCACCCGTTCTCTACATAGGGGGATTGACCGAGTGATTATTTGATGCGGTGTCAGGCTCGCCTTTTCGCCATTTAGAATGGCGAAAAGGCGAGCCTGACACCGTTGTTGGCGCAAGGGGGTCAGGCAACGGGTCTACCCCCCTTGCCAATTTCAATTACTGACTGAAAGAGAAACGTCCTTCAAGAGAGCAAGATGAACCACTGCCCTGCCCCCATCTCCGCGAAATTTCCACTTCCCATCGATCCCGTGCTCCCTGAATTGTTGCGCGCCGTGGCGTTGTCGCCCAATACGGTGCTCCATGCCCCTCCGGGCGCGGGCAAGACGACACGTGTTCCCCTGGCTCTTCTGGATCTGCCGGAAGCGGGCGGAGGGCGCATCGTCATGCTGGAGCCGCGACGCCTCGCCGCGGCTCATGCGGCGCACCGCATGGCCTCTTCCCTGGGGGAGGAGGCCGGCGGGACCGTGGGTTACGCCATGCGCTTCGACCGGCGCGTTTCCGCCAGGACCCGCATAGAGGTGGCGACCGAAGGGATACTCACCCGCCGGCTCCAGGCGGACCCTTGCCTGGAAGGCGTCTCCATGGTCATCTTCGACGAGTTCCACGAGCGCAGCATCCATGCCGACCTGGCCCTTGCCTTCTGTCTTGAAGCGCAGCGGGAGGTGCGGCCGGATCTGAAGATCCTGGTGATGTCGGCGACCCTGGATTGCGGTCCCCTGGCGGAGCTGCTGGACCACGCTCCGGTAATTGTCTCCGAGGGGCGCTCCTTTCCGGTGGAGGCGCGCTATCTGGGTGAATCCCGCGACCGCTTCCCCTTGCGCATGGCCGGCGCCGTCCGCCGCACGCTGTCCGAGACCGAGGGAGACATCCTGGCATTTCTCCCTGGTTCCGGCGAGATCCGGGCCTGCCACGAGATACTGGCCGCTGACCCGGACCTCCGGTCCATTACGCTCCATCCGCTGTATGGAGACCTTCCCTTTGCCGAGCAGGAGAGGGCCATCCTTCCGGGCACGGGGAGGAAGGTGGTCCTGGCCACCAATATCGCCGAAACGAGCCTTACCATCGACGGTGTCAGGGTGGTGGTGGACGGAGGCCTTTCGCGCCTGCTCAGGCACGACCCTTCCAGCGGCCTGAACCGGCTGGTAACGGTCAGGGAGTCGCGGGCATCGGCTGATCAGCGGGCCGGGAGGGCGGGGAGGCTGGCGCCAGGCGTCTGCTACCGGCTGTTTGGGCGCCACACATATAACGCCATGGTCCCCTTCTCCACCCCCGAAATCCTGGTCTCCGACCTTTCCTCGCTGGCCCTGGACCTGGCCGTTTGGGGCGTAAGCGATCCCGGTGTCCTTTCCTGGCTCGATCCCCCGCCCCTGTCCTCGTTTTCGGCCGCAAAGTACCTGCTCCGTGATCTGGGCGCCATCGACCGGGACGGACGTCCCACAAGGATCGGGAGACGGATGGCTGAAATGCCCCTGCACCCGCGCCTGGCCAGGCTCCTGCTGCGGGGCGAGGAGCTGGGAATGGGAGGATTCGCCGCCATGACGGCCGCGCTCCTTTCCGAGCGGGACATCTTTCGCTATGGAGCCGGAGAGAGCGCGCGGGTGTGTGAATCGGACCTGCTGGAACGCTATGAGGCGGTTACCGGGAGCGCGGGCACGGGAAGAGGCCCGGCGCGTGACGGCGCGGTTCGGGCCGTTGAGCGCGCCGCCGCCCAGTTATCCCGGCTGACGGGTGGAGGTCCGGCGGCGGGGAGTCGCGGGCCACGGCCCGGGCCGGAGGATATGTCCAGGCTTCTCCTGGCCGCCTATCCTGATCGCATTGCCGCGGCTCGGGAAGCAGGGGGAGAGCGCTTTCTCCTGGCCAACGGCCGGGGCGCCCGGCTTTCTCCCAGGAGCGGTGTCCGGGAAAGGCCGCTTATCCTGGCCTCCCAGGTGGATGCCGGGACCAGCGGCGAGGGTCTCATCCACCAGGCGTCCGCCCTGACGCCGGAACAGGTGCGCCAGGAATGCCGGGAGCGGCTGCTAAGGGAAAGGACGGTTTTCTGGGACCAGGACCGGCAACGGGTCCTTGCCTGGGATGAGGAGCGCATCGGCGCCGTTGCCCTTGACCGGAGACAGACGACGGCGTCCGATGAGGAGGCCCTCCCCCTTATCCTTGACGCCGTGCGTGATTCAGGCCTGGAGGTTCTGGGATGGGGAAAGCCAGTACGCATTTTCCAGGGGAGGGCGAGGCTGATGAGGACCGCGTTTCCGGAAGAGGTTTGGCCTGATATCGAACCGGAGAGCCTCATGGAGACCCTTCCGGAATGGCTCGGCCCCTACCTGTGCGGCCTTCGGAGCAGGCGCGATCTCGAGGCCCTGGATCTCCTCGTCCCTCTGCGCGCCCTCTTTTCACGGGAACAGCTCCGCCTTCTGGACGAGCGCGCGCCAACCCATGTGCTTGCCCCAAGCGGGCGGCGGGCGGAGATCGATTACCTTTGCGGGACGGAGCCGGTCCTGGCGGTGAAGCTCCAGGAGCTGTTCGGCCTGGCGGACACGCCCGTGGTGGCCGCGGGGAGGGTGACACTGCTTCTGCACCTCCTCTCTCCTTCGGGGCGGCCGGTGCAGGTGACCAGGGACCTCCGTAATTTCTGGGAAAAAGGCTATGGCGAGGTGAAGCGGGAGCTGAAGGGACGCTACCCGAAGCACCCCTGGCCCGATGACCCCTGGAGCGCTACGCCCACGGCCAGGACCAACCGCGCCCTGAAAGGGCGCTCTTGAAACACCGGGCCGGCGTGTTATTGTTGTGGGAATGCTTGCGTCAAATCTCCGCATCCAGCTTAGAGGAGGGAATACGTATGAAAGCCATTTGCCGTGGTCCCGGCCCTATGGCCGCCGCCTTTGCCGCGCTGTCTCTGTTGATTCTTCTTCCTTTCGCTTCCATGGCCGGGGAAATCACGAAAAAGCTTACCGGAGATGTGAAGGTCAACACCCGCATGGATGATGCCCGCCAGCCTGTTTCCCCTCCCTCCGCCATTTATGTCCAGGATTTCGAGCTCGGGTACGACACGGCCCGAAAGGACACCGGTGAGCGTGGAGGTATCGTAGGCCGGGTCTTGCCCCGCATGTCACGGCGGAACGATCCCCAGCGGACGGCCGGGCAGCTGGTAGAGCTGATGTCGGAGTCTCTGGTGAGGGGATTCACCGCCAAGGGGATAAAGGCCGTTCGCTCTATTCCGGGGGCCTCGCTCCCCGGAGACGGGTGGCTGATTCGCGGAGTTTTTACGGAAATGGATCAGGGCAATCGGGCCGTTCGCGCCGTTATCGGTTTCGGGGCCGGCGCGACCGAGATGGAGCTTTACGTCTCCATCAGCGACCTTGCCATTAATCCGGATGCGCCGTTCATGGTCTTCGGCGCGGAAAAGGACCCCGGCAGGGCGCCGGGCGCGATCCTGCTCATGAATCCCTATGTGGCCGCGGCCAAGTTCGTCATGCAGAAGAACGCGTCGGAAAAGGACGTGCGCAAGACCGCCGGACGGATCGTGGAGGAGGTTGTGAACCATATCGGTACGCTGAAAGGGAACAGTTTACCCGCCGCGCCGGGCGCGGCCAGGCCAGGTAAGTGAATGGGGGAAGGAATGAACAAGGCTGAAAACGGGCCGGACACCGCCGGAAAACCGACCATTCTCATAGTTGATGACAACGAGAACGACCGGCTGCTGCTTCGCTACTATCTCGATATTTTCCAGTGCCGCATTCTGGAGGCGGACAACGGCGCCGAGGGGTTGGCCGCAGCGGTCCGGGAGAGGCCCATCCTCATCGTCTCCGATGCGCTGATGCCGGAAATGGACGGCTTCCAGTTTCTGCGTGAGGTGCGCCGCACGCCCGGAATAAACCAGGTGCCCTTTGTCTTCTACTCGGCGGTCTACACCGGGGACCACGACGAGGAACTTGCCCTTTCCCTCGGTGCCGATGCCTTCATCGCCAAACCACAAGACCCCGAAGAATTCGTCCGGATACTGAACAATATCCTGGCCTCGGCGGAACGGCGCAGGCCCGCGCCCAGTGCTTCCCTTCTGGAAAACGACGAACTTTATCTGCGCAGCTACAGCCGGGTCATCGCCACCAGGCTGGAGGAAAAGGTGCGCGAGCTGAGCGCCAGTGAAAGCAAGTTTCGAAATTTATTCCACAATATCAGGGATGTCGTGATATTAGTCGACGGGCAACGGGTCATCCTGGATGCCAATGAACCTGCTCTTCGAAAAGTATTCGGCTACAGTCTCGAAGAGATCCTGGGGAAAAACTCGCGCATGCTGTTCGCGGACGAAGCTACATACAGGAAGATGGGCAGGCATTACACTCCCGGCGCGGAGCGTCAGGCGCCGGGGCTTCTGGAAACGGTGTACCGCCGGAAGAACGGTGAATCGTTTCCTGCCGAGGTTTCGGGAAACATACTGAGAGACGAGGCCGGCAAGGATATGGGATACATCTCGGTGATACGGGATATTACGGAACGAAAAGCGCTGCAAGAGCAGCTTCACCACGCGCAGAAGATGGAGGCCATCGGGACTCTCGCCGGTGGCATCGCTCATGATTTCAATAATATCATTACCGCCATTATCGGGTTCAGCACTCTCGTTCAGATGAAGATGCCGCCGGAAGACCCCTCTAGGGAAAATCTGAGGGAGATAATCGCGGCCGGAGAAAGGGCCGAGGCCCTTACCCGAGGCCTTCTGACCTACAGCAGAAAAGACGCGATGCGCATGGACGGGCTGGACCTCAATGAAGTTGTACAACAGTCCCTGAAGCTGCTCAAGCGCGTGATCGGCGAGGATGTGATCCTGGATGTGACCCAGGCCGGAGAGCCCCTGTTCATCCTTGGTGACAGCGGACAACTGGAACAACTCCTCATGAATCTGGCCACCAATGCCAGGGATGCCATGCCCGATGGCGGAACCCTGTTCATAGAGACGAAGAGAATTGCCCTTGATGAGGATTTCCACTCGAGGCGGTGGTTTGGAAAGACGGGAGACAGCTACGCTCTCCTGACCGTGGAAGATACCGGTCAGGGGATGGATGAAGCAACCCGGCAGCGCATCTTCGATCCCTTTTTCACGACCAAGGAATCGGGAAAAGGGACCGGTCTGGGTCTTTCCATCGTCTACGGAATCGTGAAGCAGCATAACGGGTATGTGGACGTGAGTTCCGAGCCCGGAAAGGGGACGACATTCAACATCTATCTGCCGCTGACTTCCGTGAAGGTCGTGAAGACGGACCGTCCTTCCATGGCTTCCATGCGCGGAGGTGATGAGGTCGTGCTTGTGGTGGAAGACAACGAGGTGATCCGCAACCTCTTCACGGCGATCCTCCGGGAATTCGGCTATCAGGCCCATCCGGCGGCGGACGGTGTGCAAGCGCTCGGAATCGTGGAAGAATTGAAAGGACGAATTCACCTGGCGATCATTGACATTATCATGCCTGGGAAAAACGGGCGTCAGGTTCTGGACGACCTGCTGGCCATTTCTCCAGGTCTGAAGCATATCTTCATGAGCGGATATCCGAGGGATGTCATCACGGGAAAAGTCCTCATCGATGAGCACGAAGAATATCTGCATAAACCGGTTTCACCCTATACGCTTCTGGAAAGGGTGCGCGACATTCTCGACGGCAAGCAATAGGGATTCCGGGGGGGGGACCATGGCTACGACGGTGCTGTACATAGAGGACAATGAACAGAATCTCTATCTGATCACATTTCTTCTGGAAAGCCACGGTTTCCGGGTGTGCGCGGCCCGTGACGGCAGGGAGGGAATCGATTCCGCCGCCGGTCTGCGGCCGGATCTGATTCTCCTGGACATCCAGCTGCCCCTGATGGACGGTTACGAGGTGGCGCGTCGCCTGAGGGCCAATCCCGACCTGGCGGATATTCCGATTGTGGCGGTTACATCCTACGCCATGGCCGGGGACCGGGAGAAGGCCCTCGCCTCCGGGTGTACCGGCTATATAGAGAAGCCCATTAACCCCGAGACCTTCGTGCAGGATGTTCAGAGATTTCTACCCGAAGAAAAGAGATGACAAAGGAGCATCTTGCAAATCTCAAAGAAGTCCCC
>CAZFCG010000051.1:19555-26717 GCA_964517595.1 uncultured Geobacter sp.
GGAGGGGGAGTATTTTTCAACACTTTTGCAAGAGTCTCAAAGCTATCGCCGCCGGAAACTTGGTTTGAAGAGGCTGGCGCCGCCGGAGCAAGGGAGAGATTTTGATGTCGTTTTCCAGCGGATACGGATATCTCATCCTCTTTGCCTTATTGGCAATGTTTTTACCGGCCGCTGTTCCGTCACCGGCGCATGGTCAGGAACGCAAGACGGAACGGGTGACCATCCGCCTTACGGAAGAGGAAAAAAACTGGCTGGCCCGGCATCCGCGCATCCTGGTGGGGGCCATGAACGACTGGCCGCCCATCAATTATCTGGACGCCAACGGGACACCGGCGGGGATCGGCAAGGATTATCTGGATGCAATCAACAAGCGCCTGGGAGGAGCGCTCGTGCCGGCGCCCGGTCCATTCGAGGCAAACTACGCAAAGGCCCTTGGCGGGGAGCTGGATGCCTTGATGGATGTCACCAGCCGGCCGCAACGGAAGAAGGATTTCAACTTCACCCGCCCCTACATTGTTATCTCCCACGTCATTGTCGGGCGCATGGGGGGCGCCTATTTCAACAACGAGAGCGACCTCGCCGGCAAGACCATCGCCCTGGAGCGGGGCTTCCACAACGTGGTCCATTTCCGCAATAATTTCCCCTCCGTGAATGTTCGGGAATATCCTTCCACTTCCTCCGCTCTGGACGCGGTTTCGCGGGGAGATGCCGACGCCTATGCAGGCAACCGCGCCGTGGCCGTGTACCTCATTGAAAAGGAGCTGTTCAACAACCTGCGGCTGATGGGGAGGCTTGCCGGGCCAAAGTCGGAATTACAGTTCGGCGTCCGGAAGGCCGAACCTCTGCTGGTGTCAATCCTGGACAAGGCCCTTGCCTCCATCAGCGTGGACGAGGAGCATGCCATCCGTCGCAAATGGCTGAGGGAAGAGTCGGCCGGACTTGACCTGACCGGGGAGGAGCATGCCTGGCTGCGGGCCCACCCCACCATCCGGGTGGGCATGGATTCAGACTGGGCGCCGGTGGAGTTCCGTGACAGGAACGGCGTTCCCCACGGCATATCCGCTGACTATCTGAACAAGGTCGGCGAGATGCTGGGAGTGCGGTTCGTGATCGTGAAGGGGGACAACTGGCGACGGCTTGTGGATGCTCTCAAGGGTCGTGAGGTGGACATGCTGGCCACAATCACCCGTACCCCGGAGAGGGAACGTTTCATGGTGTTCAGCGATCCCTATCTGTCCCTGCCCATAGGAATATTCACCCGCCGGGATGCACTTTATATCGGTGACATCAAAGAGCTGGCCGGCAAAAGGGTCGCGGTGGTCGCGGGGCATTTCAGCGAGGATATCCTGAAGGCGGAGCGCCCCGAACTGGACCTGGTTTCCGTGGAGACGACGGAAAAAGCGCTGCGCATGCTCTCCCAGGGCCAGGTTCAGGCATTTGTGGGGAGCACCATGACCACGGAGTACTACCTGCGCGAACTGGAACTGGATAATGTCAGGATGGTGGGCGAGACACCCTACCGTTATCAATTGTCCATGGGTATCCGCGGCGACTGGCCCGGGTTTGAGCCCATCATCAACGAGGCGTTGCGGACAATCCCGGAGAATGAGAAAAACGCCATTTATACCAAATGGATCTCCATGCGCTCCCACAGTCGTATCAATTACGGTCTTATCTGGAAGATCGTGGGAGGCGCGCTCCTGCTGGTAGGGCTCTTTGCCTTGTGGACCTGGCGCCTGGGAAGGGAGGTGGACATCCGGAAGAAGGCCGAGGAGAAGTTGATGATGAACCAGGCCCATCTTGAAGAGCTTCTCCGGGAAAGGACCGCGTACACAGAGACACTGCGTGAGGCCAAGGAACGGGCCGAGGCAGCGGACCATCTGAAGTCGGCTTTTCTGGCCACCATGTCCCATGAACTGCGTACCCCGCTCAATTCCATCATCGGTTTTACCGGCGTCCTGCTGCAGCGCCTGGGGGGGCCAATAACCGCGGAGCAGGAGAAGCAGCTCACTATCGTCAAAAACAGCTCCAACCATCTTTTGTCCCTGATAAACGACGTGCTGGATATTTCAAAGATCGAAGCCGGGCAACTGAAGGTCGCCCATGAGCGGTTCGACATGAAGGAATCGGTGGAAAAGGTCGTGGTGAGCGTCCGTCCCCTTGCCGAAAAGAAAGGGCTTTCCCTGTCCGTGGAAACGGGTGATGATGTGGGCGCTGTCGTGGCGGATGCCCGCCGTGTCGAACAGATTATGCTTAACCTCCTTAGTAACGCCATCAAGTTTACTGAGAGTGGCGGCATCTGCATCCGCTGCGTTCGGGAAGGCGAATGGTATGTGACTACTGTTGCCGACACCGGCATAGGCATCAGCAGAGACGATATTGCTTCCCTTTTCCGGCCGTTTCACCAGATAGACAGCGGTCTCCGCCGAAAATACGAGGGTACCGGCCTGGGCCTTTCCATCTGCAAGCGTCTGACCGAGTTGATGGGGGGTAGCATCACCGTGGAAAGCCGGGTTGGAGAGGGGAGCGTTTTCGGTTTTTCTTTGCCTGTGGAGGTGAACGGGCATGCCGGACAGGGCCGGCGGGATATGGAGGGGAAAGAGGATGTACGGCGGGATTGATGGCGAGCTTGTCAGGCTTTTTGTACGCTCCGCGGTGGCGCTGGTCATGGTCTCGTACCGGAACGACCGGTAAATTCCCCTGCAAGCGCAAATCCCCCCTCCGGGTCTCTGACCGAAGAGGGGATTTGCATGTCCGTCGGCATAGCTACTTTTTGATTGATGTCTTCTTCGTTTTCCCGGATTGACATTTCCCTATCCAGTAGTTTGACCATTCGGTAGTGGTAATGGCGCTGTCATGGTTCACGTCGATGTCAGCGAACCAGTAGATAAGGCTTTGTATGTACTCCTGTTTCGTCACTTTGGCATCCTTGTTGGCGTCCGCGTTATGGAAGCGGACGGTAAATACCGCGACGCACTCGTTGACGGACAGCTTGCCGTCGTTATTCTTGTCCATTTTCCGGAACTGGGGTTGCTTGTTGCCGTTTTTCGCCGCTTTTTTGCCCTGCGGAACCGCACCGCACCAGTAGGTCACCATCTCTTCCACACCCACCAGGCCGTCTTTGTCCGTGTCCATTTCCTTGTGGGTG
The DNA here is from genome assembly GCA_964517595.1 of uncultured Geobacter sp. GTDB lineage: Bacteria > Desulfobacterota > Desulfuromonadia > Geobacterales > Geobacteraceae > RPRC01. The sequence goes on from CAZFCG010000051.1 coordinate 22,704, forward strand.
GAGGTCATCCCGTCTTCCATCTCGATCATGGTCACCTTTTTGTCCTTGTTGGCGTCCATCTTCGTGAATCGTTCGGAGGCGAATGCCTTTGCCTCTCCGCATTCCATGAATCCGTCCTTGTTGGCGTCCCCTTTCATGGAAGGCGCGGTTTCCGTTGCCATGACGGCCGTTGCGCACGCCATGAGCAGGCAGAGAGATAAAAAGAGTGATCGGGTAGATTTGTTTTTCATTGCTTTGTCTCCTTGAATCGTTGTTGTAATTCCCGGCGAAATGGGATGATTGCGAACCGTACTGTTTTAAATACGATAACGGGTCGGCGGTTCTCCTTCCCCGTTATCCTGCTTCAGCGCCTTTTTCCGGCGTCTTTCCCTCCAGGTATGGCTGGTGGAGCCTGATCGGCTTGGATGTCTTTCCCCGCAACCGGAGATTCAGCATCTCCACACCCACCGAGAATGCCATGGCGAAGTAGATATACCCCTTGGGGATATGCATTCCCAGACCGTCGCCGATGAGGGCGACCCCGATGAGGATGAGAAAGCTCAGCGCCAGGATCTTGATGGTCGGATGCCTTTCCACGAACGAGGCTACGGCCCCTGAAAAGAGCATCATGAAGCCGACGGCGATGACTACCGCGGCAACCATGATCGAAAGCTGACGCGCCATGCCGATGGCGGTGATGATGGAGTCCAGGGAAAAGACGATGTCCAGAAGCATGATCTGTACCAGGGTCCCGGCAAAGGAGGTGGCCGCGCGCGCCGAGGAATGCCCTTCCTCCCCTTCCAGTTTTTCGTGGATCTCCAGGGTGCTCTTTCCCAGGAGGAACAGGCCGCCCGTGATGAGAATGAGGTCGCGCCCGGAGATCTCCTTGCCGATAACCGAGAAAATCGGAGCTGTCAGTCCCATCAGCCAGGCAAGGGAGAAGAGGAGTCCGATGCGTGTGAACATGGCGAGGCCCAGGCCGGTGATGCGGGCCTTTTTCTGTTGGCGGAGGGGAAGCTTGCCCGCCAGAATGGATATGAATATTATGTTGTCGATGCCGAGGACAATCTCCAGGGCTGTCAGGGTGACGAGCGCCATGAGAGAATGGGGGTCCGTGGGAAAGTGCATGGGGTGTTCTCCTGGGCGGGGACTGGCGCCGGTTGATTTTTCGGCCGCGCGCGACATTGACGGATTAATGAGGCCATTTCCGTGACTGCCGCATATTATCCCGGATTTTTCCATTTGTAAACGCGGAGTGTGCATGAATCGCGGCTGATGTGAACCAATGAGAGGTGAAAATATTTCACGAAATAATGTAGACTATACAGTCACAAGCCCTTTCCACGCACATGAGGGGCAATCCGAGACATGGAGGTTTTATTATGAAATATGTGATCATCGGGAATGGAGTCGCGGCGAATTCCGCGGCGGAGGCCATCAGAAAAGCTGACGCCACTGGTTCAATTACCATACTGTCCAGGAGCAGGCACTATTTTTATTACGTCCCGGCCCTTCCCGAGTATCTGGCCGGTGAAAAAGAGGTAAAGGACTTCACCCTCCACGATCGTGCGTGGTACGAGAGAAAGAACATCGACCTCCATCTTGGCCTCGAGGTTACTGGTATAAACGCGAAGGCAAAGACTGTGGTCACCGCGGACGGGGTTTCCTGGTCCTACGACCGGCTCCTTCTGGCCATGGGGGGACATGCCCATATCCCTCCCATCAAGGGCGCCGACGCTGAGGGGGTGATGACCCTTCGGACCATTGACGACGCTGATCGCATCATCGCCAGGCTGGGGGAGCCCTGCCGTCTGATAGTCGTCGGCGGAGGACTGCTGGGTCTGGAAGCGGGCAACGGACTGCGAAAGAGGGGGATGAAAGTATCCATTGTTGAGCTGGCGGACCGTCTCCTGCCGAGACAGACGGACCCGGCCGCTTCGGCAATGCTTCGCAGGCAACTGGAGGGGATGGGTTTTTCCTTCCACCTGAATGTGAATCTGCGGGAGATTGCGCGCCGCCAGGGCGGTCTCTCGGTAATTACCGAAGAGGGTGAGGAATTTCCTTCCGACATGGTCCTGCTTCTGTCCGCCGGTGTCCGGCCGGAAACGGCCCTGGCGAGAGACCTGGGCCTGGAGATCGGTCTGGGGGTCAAGGTGGATGATCGCATGGCAACAGCCCTGGAGGATATATATGCCGCCGGCGATCTCATCGAGCACCGGGGGAGATACTACGGCATCTGGCCCGCGGCCACCGCCCAGGGCAGGGTCGCGGGCATAAATATGGCCGGCGGGGACATGACATACGAGGGGACGGTGCCTTCCAACAAGCTGAAGGTTGCCGGGGTGGATCTGGTCGCAACCGGAGAGCTGGACGCGGCGGGAGAGATGGAGTCCCTGGTCAGGTCCGATGAGGCCGGGCTTGTCTACCGGAAACTGGTGCTGAGGGACAACGCCATTGTCGGCGCGGTCCTTCTCGGAGACGTTCGCGGCGCGGATTATATACAGTTAGCCATCCAGAGCGGCAGGGACATATCCGATCTGAAGGACGTGATCATGGATGAGGGATTTGATTTCAAGCGTCTGAAACAGGCATAGATGTATAAGGTAAGGGCCCGTGGAGTTTCCATGGGCCCTTACCTTATTATAGTTGATAGTTCTCAGTAGTTGAAAGCCTTCACCTCGAAAAACGCCTGTGGGTGCTTGCACACCGGACAGAGCTGGAGGGCGTCATTTCCTGCGTGGACGTGGCCGCAGTTGCGGCACTTCCAGGGCACGGTTTCGGATTTCCTGAACACTGTGCCTTCCTCGATGGCCTTCAGGATCCTCCTGTACCGTTCCTCATGCTCCTTTTCGATGGCGGCTATGGACTCGAACATATAGGCGATATCGTTAAATCCCTCCTCGCGGGCCTCCCTGGCCATCCTTGGATACATATCCGTCCACTCGGAGTTTTCTCCGGAAGCGGCGTCCTTGAGGTTGGAAATGGTGCCATTGATCCCCATCAGGGCCTTGAAGTGCAGTTTCGCGTGTTCCTTCTCGTTGTCCGCCGTTTCCTGGAATATCTCCGCCAGTTGCTCATACCCTTCCTTCTTGGCCACCGACGCATAATAGGTGTACTTGTTGCGTGCCTGGGATTCGCCGGCGAATGCTTCCTGAAGATTCTTTTCAGTCTTTGTTCCCTTGATGTCTGCCATATTTCCTCCTTTGTGCCGTATCGGCCATCTCAATTTTTTGGTAATTTATACCATGTAAAATTATATGTCAAACAATAAATTGTACAGCGGAGGTTTTCGAGTGTTTTCGCCCGTATTGCGATCTCCGGTAATTGTCCGGCGGTTCAGGTGGGAGGGTATGAGGGGGTGACTGATGGGCCCTGATGGATGGGATGGGTCGCCGATGGTTGTCCGGATGGGTGGGTGAAGTGTTGTGAAGCAGATGTGAGAAGGGGCCGTGGTAATCGGCCCCATGCAGGAGAGGCGCTAAAGAATTTTAACCACAAGAATGCGCAGGGGGTTGGGGCCGGGATTGGACCATCCGCGCATCTCGCCGGCCGGTATCTCTATAACCGTGTCCGGCCCGATCCCCCGTGTCTCCGTCCCGACAACCAGGTCTCCTTCACCGGCAAGGACGTAAAACGCCACGTCGAACGGGTTGCTGTGGAGCTCCAGCGTCTCGCCCGGCCGCAGGGCGAGATGGATCAGTTCGCAGTCCTTCCTGATAAGCATCTTGCGCGCGTCTATCTGTATCGGCGCCTTTTCGGCCGTTCGCAGCTCGGTAATCCGCATGGTTGTTCTTCTCCTTTCCTTGCGCTGATGGTCAAAGCAGGGCGCGTTTTGAAAAATTGCCCGGGACGGGGTCGGCCCGGGCGTCATGAAGGAGGATTGAAACGGCTGCTGCTTTTACCCGAGGATCTGCTTCAGGTCCTCATCGGGGGTGGAGATGGGGGCGATATTGAAGTTCTCCACCAGGAAATTCAGCACGTTGGGAGAGACGAAGGCCGGAAGGCTCGGTCCCAGCTTGATGTTCTTGATGCCCA
>CAZFCG010000052.1:0-7351 GCA_964517595.1 uncultured Geobacter sp.
GCAGCAGAAGAAGGACATCCGGAGTGAACGAAGGATGACTCCAACTGCCGAATATTGTGTTGAAGCGGGCGCCCGGCTCAGAATCTGACCCGGGCGCCGAAAGTGCCCAGGTCAAGCCTTTTCACGGCAGGCCCCGACCTCCTGTCCAGGGAGTAGGTCCGGTACTGCAGGTAGAACTCCGTGGCGATCTTGCTGAACGACTGAACCGGCGGCCGTGAAACCGGATCCCTCCGCCGCCGCGCCCACCGACCAGGCCCTGTCCCCGGCCAGAGGCAGGTTTTCCGACCTTGTGTAATCAAGGCCGAAGGCCGTATTCCCCAGTGTGAAAAGATTGGCTATCCATCCGATTTTGGCGTACAGGTTGATGGCGTCCTCCCGGATTTCATCTTCCAGCAGACCTCCGGACAGGGTGAGGTTGAGACCGCTGTTCAGGTGAAGCAGGGACATTGAGCCGTCATATTGCAGTCCCTTATCCGCCAGTTCGGGATTTGCCACCGCAAACGCCGCCGAGGCCTTGATGCCGTATCCCTCGCCGCTCCAGAAGACTGCCGCGTCATACCGTTGACCGGTGACAAGCGAACCGGCGAGACTGAACCCGTAGTATGCGGGGGTATCGTAACGCAGACGCGACTGGCGGCTCAAACCGTCCCAATCATTGAAGGCATCCGATACCTTCAGCGTTGTAAGAGAGTTATCCCCCCCTTTTTCCCGAAACAGCATCCCGCCACCAATATCCGATATTTTGGCGTATTGAACCACATCCGTGCCGGATAAATCCACTTCAGCGGTGGAGTTGGAGGCAGTGTCTCCCTTGCCCAGCGACAGTTTTCCGTATCTCGCGCTAGTCAGGGAAACCTCGGCCCATCGTTGATCAAACAGGTTTCCCGGCGCCTGGTTTACCTGGGAAACAAGGGAAGAGGCGTCAGGGGTAATCCCCACCTCAAACCGGGCGGCCAGTGACAGGTCGTCGTTCAGAAGGGCCGTGCCGCTGATGCGGATACGGCTTGAACTGCTGCTGTTGTCCACGGGATAAAACTTCACGGAGCGGCCGTCGCCGGCAATGGTGAAGGCCCGGTTCAACTGGCCGGAGAGCGAGACCCGTGCCTTGCCGCTGCCGGAACTGACCGTCAACGGGGAAGGAGATTCGAGGGGGGCGGCAGTGTCAGCCTGTCTTGTCGTCGACGTGTGCTGAAAGCCTTCCGGACTGGAGATCTGCCCATGGCATTGCAGGGAGTTGATCTGCTTTTGCAGTGCATCAAGTCTTTCGGATTGCTGTCTGATCTGTTCCGCCTGCCGGCGTAGCATCTCCTGCTGCCGGCTGATGGTCACCCGCAACTCGCGCAGCGATTCATCCTCAACGGGAATGGCGCCCGCCGCAGCCTCTGACGGCAGACATAATAAAAGGCAGGTTGCCGCAAAAATCAGTAACATCTCTCTCCCGTCCCGGCCCGGATGACTGACACCTTTAAATCTCCGTGTTCTCTGTGACCCCTGTGGCTGAAACGCCGTTTTCAGGTTCACCCCCTTCATCCAGCTTACTCCCCCGCGAATGACTGTCAACATCCGGATTTATGAACGTAATTTCAATACCTCAACCGTTCAGAGGGGAAAGGATGAAGGCATGGGTGGTGAACCGTCCCCTGTTACGCATCCGGAAATCTCATTATCCATCTCTTCTTTCTCAAAAAAATCTTCAGGCATGACAATGAACTGCCGAATAATATCGGTATACTATATCCCGGACCGGACCACTGACGGCCGATTTCATGATCCCACAAAACCACTGGATACCGCTTTCGCGGGTATGATGTCTTTTTGCGATTTCTTCAATCAATTCATGTCAAGGGGGAACCATATGCTTGGAAACACCACCCTGTCACGATTCACGGCCTTTCTTCTGCTGCTGCTTCTGTTGACCATCGCCGGATGCGGCGGCGACGATGCCTCGCCCCCCCCGGCGGCTAAACTCATCTCTTTCACAAACTACTCCGGCGTAAAGGCGGAAAACATCCTGTCCGTCATGGAGGCGCGGAATGCAGACGAGCTCCTGATCAGCGACTCCCTGGGAGGATACGGAACCGTAGCGGCGGCAAACGCCGCCGCCAGTCCCGGTTCTCCACCCGCCCAGTCTCTCATCGATCTCTTCCGGGAGCTCTACAACGCCTTCAAGCTATCGGTACGCTATATTCCAGTCAACCTTAAGATCCTATATCCACTGAAGAAATGACGGAAATTGCCGACAAACTTGACCATGAACTGGAGATTGTCGTATCGGCCCTACTCTGCTTCGGAAGCAATCGAACGGTGTTAGATGGCTTATCAACCTGTCTCTGCCAACAAAGATACGAGGAGGCATTCAATGCCCGTCATCACCACCTCCATTTTCGAACTGCTCAAGATCGGTCCGGGCCCTTCCAGTTCCCACACCATCGGACCCATGAAGGCCGGGCATGGTTTCCACCGGCTCATGGCGGAACTGCCGCCGGAGCTCATGGAACGCGCCGATACCCTGCGTGTGCATCTCTACGGCTCCCTGTCAGCCACCGGCAAGGGGCATGGCACGGACCGGGCGGTCCTCGCGGGCCTGCTGGGAAAATCGCCGGACGACTGCCCCCCCGACTTCCTGGACGCCATCCCCTTCAACCGGGACGGTTCGCTCACCATCCCGGCGGGAGGCGTGGAGATCACCTTCCGGCAATCGGACATGATCTATGATGACGGGCAACATGATTTTCCCTACAGCAACACCCTTGTCATCCGCCTCTCCGGAAAGGACGGTATCATCCTGGAAAAGGAGTACTATTCCGTGGGCGGCGGATTTCTCCAGTGGAAGGGATGGCGCGAACCGGAACGGGGCGCGCCCCCCTACCCTTACGGAAACGCCATGGAGTTGTGGAAGCAGATGAAGAAACACCGTCTGGACATCGCGGAACTGATGATGGCCAATGAAAAGGCCATAAGCGGCATGGACGAGGCCGGAATAAACAGGGGCCTTGACCACATCATAGATGTCATGGAAGATGCCGTGGAGAGAGGTATCCGTACCGAGGGATACCTGCCCGGCCCCATCGGTCTGCACCGCAAGGCGCCCCTCTTCTTCCAGCGGGCAAAGGGGATGCCGCGGAACGCGGAACGCCTGCTGGTGTACCTGTGCGCCTACGCCTTTGCCGCCTCTGAAGAAAACGCGGCCGGCCACACGGTGGTCACCGCTCCCACCTGCGGCTCCGCCGGCGTGATCCCGGCCGTGGTCCGGTTCCTGCGGCGCCACCAGAAGATTCCCCTGGAAAAGGTGCGTGGCGCCCTTCTGGGCGCGGCGGCGGTCGGCTTCATAGCGAAACAGAACGCCAGCATCTCCGGCGCTGAAGTGGGATGCCAGGGAGAGATCGGCGTGGCCGCAAGCATGGCCGCAGCCCTTGTTGCCCTGGCCAACGACAGCGGCGTCAGGATAGCGGAAAACGCCGCTGAAACCGCCCTGGAGCATCATCTGGGCATGACCTGCGACCCGGTGAAGGGATACGTGCAGATCCCCTGCATCGAACGGAACGCCATGGGCGCCGTGAAGGCGTATACCGCATACCTTATCGCCCGGGAAGGCCTCCCGGACTGGCACATGGTAGGACTGGACAAGGCCATTGAAGCCATGAACATGACCGGCCGCGACATGCGGGCCGAGTATCGCGAGACCGCCAAAGGCGGCCTTGCGCGCTGCTGCTGAAAGGAGAGGGAATGGAGAACAGGGTTCCGAAGATACAGATCATCAGCATCGGGTTTCTGATTGTAGGCAATCTCATCGGCGCAGGGATACTGGCGCTCCCAATCAACACCGGCCTTGCCGGATTCCTGCCGTCCCTGCTGGGACTTCTGGTGACCAGCGCCGCCATGTACTATTCATCCCTGATCCTCAGCCGGGAGGCGGTGGACCGAAAGGAGCCCACCTTCAACTATCCCAGCCTGTACCGCAACTACCTTGGGAAGGGAGGGGAATGGATCGCAGTGGTGGCGAACCTCATCATCCTGTACGGCCTTCTGACCGCCTACCTCACCGGCATTACCTCCATCATCGGCAACCTTTTCAGCCTTTCCGTGCCGCCGGTGTACCTCATGCTAGGCTTCTTCGTGGTGGTGTCCGCCATTTCCATGGCGGACATAGGCAAGATACAGAAATACATCGCTGTGCTGGTGGCGGTGAAATGCGCGGCCTTCGTCTTCATCGTGTTCATGGCCGGAGGCCACATCAAGACCCAGAACCTCTCCCATGTCAGCTGGCCCCTTTTCACCTGCGGCATACCGATCCTGGTGACGGCCTTCCATTTCCACAACATCATCCCGGCGGTGTGCGAGACGCTGCGCTGGGACCGCAAGCTCATAGCCCGCACCATGCTGCTGGGCATGGCGCTCGGTTTCCTGATGAACGCCACCTGGCTGATGGTGGGCATCGGCGTCCTTCCCCTGGATGACAGCCCGGTGGGGCTCCTCACCGCCTACACGAAGAACCTCCCGGCCACCATCCCCCTGGCGAAGATCATCGGTTCGGAAACCTTCCTGGTCATCACCATGTTTTTCGCCATGATTGCCATCACCACCGCCTACCTGGCCAACGGCATGGGTCTCATCGGCTTCATGGACGACCTCACCTCCCACCACCTGAAAAAGAACAGCCCGCTCCTGAGCCGCATCCTCGCCTTCGGCCCGCCCCTGATCATCGCCCTGGTCTACCCCGACATCTTCCTCAAGTCCATCGATTTCGCCGGTGGCTTCGGCATCGTCACCCTGTTCGGCATCCTGCCGGGGATCATAGCCCTGCGCAAGGCCTCGTCCCGGAGGGAAAAATCCCTGGCCGTGGCGATGCTCCTTCTGTTCGGCGCCTTCTTCCTGCTGGAAACGGCCCAGGAGATGGGAATGCTGAAGATCTCGCCGGATACGGAATACTGGCAGGCAAATCACTGAGGATAACGACATGATCATGACAGAGCAGAATCTCCCATGGGACACGACACGCCTTTACCCATCGGGAACCTCTACGGAACTGGACCAGGATTTCGCCGCCATCGCTTCCCGGGCAAAGGGATTCCGGCTGCGCTATCTCGGAAAGGCCGCCCTGATGGAAGCGGAGGAGATGAAAGAGGCCCTGGCCGAACTGGAAAACATCCGGGAAGCCATGGCCAGGCCGTGCTGTTACGCCCACCTTCTGTTCGCGCAGGACAGCGGAAACCCGGACGCGAAAAGGCTCTCCCAGAGGTCCATGGAGACGGAAAACTCCGTGGAGCGGGAACTTCTCTTCTTCGAACTGGAACTTCTGGAGTTGGATGACGACCGGTATCTGGAGCTTTTGTCCGAACCGGTCCTCGCCAACTACGGACATTATCTGGAAAGCCTGCGGCGCTACCGGCCACACACCCTGCCGGAACGGGAAGAGAGGCTCCTGAAGCAGAAGAAACTGGCCGGCGTGGAGGCATTCTCCCGGCTCTTCGATGAAGTGTCCTCATCCTTTGAATACGATTTCACACTGGACGGCAAGGAGAGGAAGATGACCGGGGAGGAACTGCTGGGGCTGCTCCACCATCCGGACGCGAAGGTGAGGGAAAACGCCTATGACGTTTTTCTGGCGAAATACGAAGAAAACGCCATCGTCTTCAGCTCGGTGATTAACAACGTAGCCCTGGACCACTCCCAGGAGCTGGAGCTCCGGACATACCGCTATCCCATGGAACCGACCCACCTGGCCAACGAACTGCCACCCAGTGCCGTTGAACGTCTCATGGCCGTAACCGAGGAGCATTACCCCCTGGCGAGGGAGTATTTCCGCCTCAAGGCCCGGCTGCTGGATATCCCCGCCCTGAAAATACCGACCTGTACGCGCCCTTGTCCCGGTCGGAACGGGTATTCACCTTTGACGAAGCCATGGAACTGTCCCTGGAGGCATACGGCGCCTTCTCCCCCATGTTCCGGGAGATCGCGGCCGAATTCCGGGACGAAGGGAGGATAGACATCTTTCCCCGGCCGGGGAAAAGCGGGGGCGCCTTCTGCATGGGGATATCTCCCTCACACTCTCCCTATGTGCTCCTTAACTTCACCGGAAACCGGCGGGACGCAGCGACCCTCGCCCATGAACTGGGTCACGGCATCCATTATTCCCTCTCGCAGCGGCAGAGCATGCTCAACTATCACGCTCCCCTTCCCCTGGCGGAAACGGCCTCCGTATTCGGGGAGATCCTGCTGACCCGTCTGCTTCTGGAGAGGGAAACGGACCCGAAGGAGAAAACAGGGATCCTGTGCGCGGCCATCGAGGATATCATCGCCACCACCTTCCGCCAGAACGTCCTCACCAGATTCGAAGAGCGCCTTCACACTGAACGGAAGAAGGGCCTGTCGACATCTTCGGAAATCTGCCATATCTGGCTGGAAGAGAATGAAAAGCTGTACGGGGATTCGGTGGAGATGATTCCGCGCTATCAGTGGGGCTGGAGCTACATACCCCACTTCATCCATTCACGGTTCTACTGCTATTCCTATGTCTTCGCCGAGCTTCTGGTCCTTTCCCTCTACGAAAGATACCGGGCCGAAGGCCCGGCCTTCGTACCGATCTTCACCTCCATCCTGGAAAGCGGAGGCGCCATGTCCCCGGCGAAGACCCTGAGCCTGGCGGGAATCGACCTCTCCGATGAAGACTTCTGGCGGCGGGGCTACGGATTTTTGCGGGAGATGCTGGATGAACTGAAAGGACTGCTGGAAGAAGCCGGAGGGTGAGGAAAAACACGAACCCTCTCCCCGTGGGAGAGGGTGGCCGAAGGCTAGGTGAGGGGTTAATGGGGGAACAGCATGTTGTAGTCCACTGTGCAACTATTCTGAATAGTTTCACGCGAACAAGAAATGCATCAATCCCCTTGGACTGCCACCAGGCCGGCGCGTCCGGGGATCTCCTTCATGGACAGGACGCAATCGGGAGGGTCGGCGGCGTACCCGGACGCTGCCGCCTCACCAAGGGTGATGAAGATCGCCCCCTTATCCAGCAGGCGGCGCACAAGGTCGGCGAATACCCCCGAGAGATTCCCCCCCTCCATTTCCGCGTGGATGGTGTGAACGCTCAATCCAGGCCTGATGAGCGAGAGGTAGCGGTCGTTGATGTTCAGTGGCGTGACCCCGCCCTCGCCCAGAAGCTCGTCCATGGTCGGAAGGGTTGAAGGTATCTGAAGGGTTGAGAAACGTCTTCCGGCGAACACCGGGAAAAACGGAGACTTTCCCCTGGAATCGCTGCAATAGCGAAGCCCCATGGAGTCCTGTATCTCCAGGGACGCTGAGGAGACCGTCCAGCCGGGAGCGGCGACCGTTTCCGCCCGGCGGCCCAGCGGGA
>CAZFCG010000052.1:7361-15891 GCA_964517595.1 uncultured Geobacter sp.
GGCCCAGGATGTCCACGAACAGCTTCCCCGCCTTTTCCAGTTCGTTGCGCGCCTCCTCCGGCCGCATCCGTGGCAGATGGTCGTGCCAATGCACATGGTCCCAGCAGTGGATCCCCACCTCATGCCCGGCCTTTTCAACCATCTTCAGCACCTGGGGAAGTGAAGCGGCGATCCGCGGTGCGGGGAGAAGGGTGCCATAGAGGAGGGTCTTCAGACCGTAGGTGGAAGGCGCCTTGGTGCGCAGCATCTTTCGCAGAAACCCCTTGCGGGTGAAGACGCGGCGCAGGGCCTTCCCGGAATTGTCCGGCCCCATGGAAAAGTAGAAGGTGGCGCGGACGCCTGATGAACCGAGGATCTCCAGGAGGGTGGGCACGCCGTCACGGGTTCCCGCATAGGTATCCACATCCACCTTCAGGGCGATAACGGAAGAATTCATTGACCGATCATCCGCTCTATCTTTTCGCCTTCGTCCACCAGGTAGAAATCAAGGGTCTGTTTGAGGGCCTCGTTAATGTCCGTAACCGGCTTCCAGCCCAGCATCTCTTCCGCCTTTCTGATGGAAGGGACACGGGTCAGGATATCCTGGTATCCGCTGCCGTAGAAATCCTCGGAGGTCACCTCCACGATCCGGCATGATTCCGCCCTCTCCCGGTATTTGGGATACTGCTTCACCAGGTCTTTCAGAAGGAAGGCCAGCTCCTTGACCGACAGGTCGTTGGCCGGATTGCCGATGTTGAATATCCCCCCTTCCGCGCAGCCGTTCCGGTTTTCAATAATCTTCATCAGGCAGTCGATGCCGTCTTCCAGATAGGTAAAGGAGCGGCGCTGGGCGCCGCCATCCACCAGGTTTATGGGCTCTCCCATGATGATGTCGTAGAGAAACTGGGTCAGAACCCGGGAGCTCCCCTCCTTGGCCGTGTCGATGCTGTCCAGGCGGGGGCCGATCCAGTTGAAGGGCCGGAACAGGGTATAGCTCAACCCCTCATGCCTGCCGTAGGCGTAGATGACCCGGTCCAGCATCTGTTTCGCGCAGGAATAGATCCAGCGCTCCTTGTGGATCGGACCGAGCACCAGCGGAGAGGACTTCTCGTCGAATTCGGCCTCCGGGCACATGCCGTACACCTCGGAGGTGGAGGGAAAAACCACCCTTCTGCCGTACTTGACACACTGGCGGATGATGGTCAGGTTCTCCTCGAAATCCAGCTCGAACACCCGCAGGGGCTCCCGCACGTAAGAGGCGGGGGTGGCGATGGCCACCAGGGGCAGGACCACGTCGCATTTCTTGATGTTATAGGCAATCCACTCCTTGTTGATGGTGATATCGCCTTCCAGGAAATGGAACCGGGGGTTGCCGATGGAATGTTCCAGCTTGTCGCTGCTCATGTCCAGCCCGTACACCTCCCAGTCGGTTGTGGTGAGGATGCGGCGCGTCAGGGCGTTGCCGATAAAGCCGTTTACTCCGAGAATGAGGATTTTCATGGTAATGGAAGCTCCAGTAAATAATTTTTTGACGATATCCCGGCCTTAGCGCGAGGGGAAAGGGGGAAAGCGTCATTTTGATTTATGATTGCGAATGAAAGCGTTTATCTTCCATTGGATGGGAAAGGATGAAGTCTTCCGAGGCGAGCTCCTCTTCCCCTTCCACCTGCAAAGAGCGGACTTCCAGCAGACCTCTTCCGGTTCCCACCCTTAATGGCCGTTGGGAGACGATCTCACCCTCCCCTCCTCTCCCGGAAACGGGCCAGGCCCTCCAGATATAGACCTTCTTTCCGTCCAGAAAAGTGAATGCCCCGGGATAGGGGTGCGTCACTCCGCGCACCAGGTTGTATATCTCTTCCGCGCTCCCGCCCCAGTTAATAAGGCCGTCCGCGGGCCTGCGGCCACCGAAATAACTCCCGGCGGCCAGGTCCATGGATGTCCGGTTCGCCTTTCCGGAGAGAAGCAGGGGCCAGGCGCGCACAATGACGCGCACAGCGGCCTCGGTGACCTTCTGAAAGACATCCAGCGCGGTATCGGTGAATTCGATGGGCGTCCTCTCCTGGTCCACAATATCGCCGGCGTCCGGCTTTTCAACCATGTAGTGCAGGGTCGCGCCGGTTTCGGTCTCGCCGTTTATCACGGCCCAGTTTACCGGGACGCGGCCGCGGTAGCGGGGAAGATAGGAGCCGTGCATGTTCAGCGCCCCCCTGCGCGCCGTTTCCAGGACCTCCTTACGGATCATGAAACGGTAGTAGAAGGAAAAGAGGAAATCGGGCCGGATGGCTCGGAGAAGTTCGATGTTTTCAGGGAGATTGACATCCGTAACACGGCAGGGGATCCCGTTCTTTTCCGCCAGTTCCCGCACCGACGCGAACCATATCTCTTCCGTTGGGGAATCCTCGTGGGTGAACACAACCGAGACGCGCGCCCCCTGCTTCAGCAGTTCCAGCAGACAACGGTATCCCACATTGTGATAGGCGCACACCGCCAGGGTTGCGTCTGGAGAGAAAGCCATGAACTCCTCCGGATGAAAAGGGGTATCACTTCGAGTTTTGATGAAACAATTTATCCTGAAAAAGGCTGTCTCACGCAAAGCCGCGAAGCGCGCGAAGGAAAAGCAGAAACCTGTCAAATAAGGCTGTTCACCTGCTCGGTGACAGCAGAGTTGTTCCGCATCTGTTTGAATCTCTTTGCGTCTTTGCGTCTTCGCGTGATTAGATGCCGTTTACAGGTTTATGGAAGGTGTTCTGGTGAGGTGCGACACGAAGATATGCCGGGCGCCATGCTTCCTTGATCCATGTACACGTGTCATATTTACTTGAAAACGGCACGTTTTGCAGCAAAAAAACAGCCTCCCGCCGGAAAAAACAAGTCCCGGGAGGGGGCTGCCTCATTAACAGTACGCTGCTCGCTCGATTCACTGACGGTTTTTCGACGTCTCATCCCCCTCGCTCAACTCCCTCAGCAGTTCCTGTGCTTCTTCGTCCGTGACATCAGGAAGGATGACCGAACCATCAGCGTCCCTTTCGATCAGCGAGATACCCGGGTACCTTTGCTCCATGGCCTTCAGATCGTCGGCCTGCTTGCGCACCAGGGCCAGCAATCTGGCGTTCTCTTCCATAAGATCGTATTTCTCCATGGCGGAGCGGATTGCCAGGATAATCTCCATGTTGTTCCAGGGTTTCATGAAAAACCGGTATATCTCGCCGCTGTTGACGGCCGTCATGGCCGAATCCAGGCTGGCGTGGCCAGTGAGGATGATGCGTATGGTATCAGGATAGATTTCCTTTACATGGCAGAGAAATTCGCTTCCCTTCATTCCCGGCATCATTTCGTCGGAGATAACGACCTTGCAGGGTGATTTCTCCAGCATCGTCAAGGCATCCTCCGCGCTTTGAGCAGTCAGCACTTCGTACGGCTCGTCCATGAGCAATCTGCGCAGGGCTTTGATAACGCCGGCCTCGTCATCCACCAGCATGATTCGGTTTTCCATGAAAGCTCCTCAATGTTGTCCCATTATCGGTTCCCGCCCCGTCACTCCCCGGCAATGATCCTTGCCGCCCTATCTTCTGGTCAGGACCAGAATTCCGGCCGTTGGCGGGTCTATAAGATAATATCTTCTCAGCGAATGAATCTTGCCCTCGTCCAGACGCTCGCCCTTGGCAAGGAGGAGCAATCCCGTGCCGCTTCGGACCTCCCGCGCCACGATCATTCCGGTTCGCAGTTCGGAGGGAAAGAGCTCAATCTCCACCATTTCTCCTGTTCGAATACCGTAGCCGTAGTTTTCATGGACGACTTTCTCGAAGACGGGAAAGAGGGAGGGATCGAATCTGCTCCCCTGATACTGGCGGACATTCCTGAAAAGCAGATTGGCGTCCACATCGGCCTCATCCGCCCGGAATCTCCTGTCTATGGCGTCAGCTACGGCAATGATGCGGGCGCCCAGGGGAATGTCTCCGCCCGCGAGACCATCGGGAAAGCCGCTTCCGTCAAAGGCCTCATGGTGGCTCCTGATAAGGACGCCGGCCGGCCGCAGATCCTTTATGGAATCCAGCGCCGCCTGGCCCCGTACCGGGTGAACGCGGTACTCCCTGAGCTGTTCATCGTTCATGTTCTCCATGTCCCCGCTCAGCAGAGAATCGGATATTCCTATCTTTCCGATATCATGGAGGAGCGCGGCAACGCGGATATTTTCGACCTCCCCGTCGGACAGGTCCATCTTCCTGGCCACGATCACGGAAACATGGGCGACATTTCTGCAGTGACCGCGGGTTTCACGATCGCGCAGCTCCATGAGCCCGGAAAAAGCAACCAGACAGCTTTCATAGTTGTTATGCAGCTTCTCGTTCAGGGCATGGAGGTCTTTCATGGCGTTGCGGATTGAAGCCGTCTGCTCCATGACTCTCGTCTTCAGATTGGCGTTCCATTCCTGAAGCTCTTCATTCTGCTTGTTGACGATTTTCCACAGCCGCTTGTTCTCAACGGTAAGATTGTACCGCTCCACTGACTCCCTGATAATCAGGATCAGTTCTTCGTCGTTCCAGGGCTTGGAGATGTAGCGGTGCGCACCGCCCTTATTTATGGCGTCTATGGTGGCGGTGATGTCGGCGTACCCGGTCAGGAGGATGCGCGGCGCATCGGGCGCAATCTCCAGGGCCTGTTTGAGGAACTCCACACCGGTCATCCCGGGCATGCGCTGATCGGTTACTATCAGCCCCACGTTGTCCGATCCCCGGAGAATCTCCAGTCCCTGTTCACCCGAGGTCGCCGTCAGCACTTCATAGGGCTCATCGGCCAGCAGCCTCCGGATGGATTTCAGAATGTTTTCCTCATCATCGACGAAGAGCGCCTTTACGGCTGCTTCTTCCATATTTTCCGCTTCGGTTCCAGCCATGGTAATCCTTTATTTCATTGATGCGTCCGCGAATAGTGAGCCCGCGGACCCGTTAAAGACAAGAATGGAAAGATTGCCGGAAGCGTCCTCTATCTTCCTTATTTTCATCCGGCAAACCAGATTATTATTTTTCATATCATATTTCAAGATATCGTCTGCCGAATCTCCCACCCCTCCCGGCAGATCATCCAGTTCCAGCGGCATAATATCCCTCAGAGACGCGCCGGGGCATTCAATATCCGGACACGACAGAATTCTTTCAGCTTCCCTGTTGCAATGGATGACGACGCCGTCTTCGTTCACGGCGACAACGCCTATCGGCAGATTTCGCAGGATCGTCTGCGCCTGACGAAGAATCCTGTTGTGCAGCAATATTTCAGCGGTCTTTTCCGCTACCGCCTTTTCAAGATCGGAGTTTATCCTGTTCAACTCCTCATTCTTCCGCTTCAACTCCAGGGTCAATTCCTTGTTCCTGGTATTGAGAAAATATCTTTCCAGGGCGTTTTCGATGGTTACCTTAAGTTCCTGGGAGTTCCACGGTTTAGGTATGAACTTGTAGATACGTCCCTCGTTAATCGCCTCGACTATGGTGGATGCGTCGGCGTATCCGGAAAGGACGATGCGCACCGTATCGGGCCAGCGATCGTGCACTTCCCGAAGGAATTCGACCCCTGACATCTCAGGCATACGGTAATCGGCGATTACAATCTGGATGGGGGACACACTCTGAAGGATCTCAAGCCCCTCGGAACCAGAAGAGGCTTTTATGATCTCGTAATCATCGTCCAGAAAGATCCTTTCGATTGAACGCAGAACATTTACCTCGTCATCAACACACAGAATCCGTACCTGTTCATCCATATTATATTCCTCATACGATAGGAAGCCGAATTGTCATCGTAGTGCCTGCTCCCGGTTTCGATTCGACTGAAATATCGCCGTTATGCTTTCGCATGATATCGTAGGTTATGCTCAGTCCGAGCCCGGTGCCCTTTCCCACCTCCTTGGTGGTAAAGAAAGGCTCGAAGATACGATTCTGGACTGATTGAGGTATCCCGCAGCCATTGTCGGAGACGGAGGCATAGATGTTCGAATTGTCATGCCACGTCCTGACCCTTATCTCCCCACGTTTCTCTATGGCATGAGAGGCGTTGACCAGCAGGTTCATAAATACCTGATTGATCTGTTGCGGATAACATCTGGTCATCGGGATTTCGCCCAGCTCCCTGATCAGGTTCACTTTGTACTTCAGTTCGTTCCATACGATGTTTATGGTGCTCTCCAGGCATTCGTTGATGTCCGCCGGCTTGCATTCGGTTTCATCAACCCGTGAAAAGCTCTTCAGGTTCTGGACAATGGTCCTTACCCGCTCCGCCCCCTCCAGGGATTCCTTTATCAGCTCCACGCCGTCGTTCATCACGTAATCAATCTTGAGGGCTTTTTTCTTTTCCTCAAAGGCTCTTTTCAGCTCGCGATCATCGGAAGACTGGAGGGCCTCAATGAGGAAGCCGGTGAATGTGGAGAGCTTGTCCATGTATTTGCCGAGAGTGCCCAGGTTGGAGGATATGAATCCCATGGGATTGTTGATTTCATGGGCGACCCCGGCCGCCAGCTGGCCGATGCTGGCCATCTTTTCCTGATGCAGAATTGTAGCCTGGGTGGCCTTCAAGTCCATGTACGCCCTTTCCAGTTCCTCACGCATCCTCTTCTGTTCGGTGTTGTCGTGTATTGTCAGCACAAAACCGGATGGCGCCATGGATTCGCCGTCCGTAAAGGGATAGGACCTGCACACGAACCACCTGCCGCTTTCCTTGTGAAAGATCTCATGGTCCGACGAGATATCTTCCGGAAGAGTCAGGCCGTGAAGACTCAGAAAATCACGCAGGGATTTGCCGACTATCTCATTGTAAGCCAAAGACGTGATTTCGCGGAGAGCCGCGTTGCAGCGCTTGATCCTGCCGTGGGAATCGGCAAGGATGAGGATGTCCCCTATGCAGTCAAAGGTGCTTTCCCAATCCTGTTTTGATCGGGCCACCTGCCCAAACAGATGCCGCAGTTCTTCGTGTTTTCTGGAAAGTTCCATACGGCTCTCTTCCAGTGCGATTTCAGCCTCCTTGCGTAATGTGATGTCTTCAGCCTCCACCAGGTAATGGGTCACCTGCTCATCGGCGTTGGAGATGGGCGAAACGGTTACGAATCCCCAGTATGTTTCACCGTTTTCCCTTCTGCTTCTCACCTCTCCGCGCCATTCCCCCCTGAAGCCCTTTTTTCTCGGTGGTTCATCAAAGATATCCGGCAGAAAATCCATTCCCAGCTCATCCTTTGGGCTTTTGCCGATTATCTCATCCAGCCGGTATCCAGTCATCCTGACATAACTGCTGTTTGCGTATTCAATCCTGCCGTCGATGCCGGTTATGATAATGGCGGTCTTGCTCTGCTCAACGGCGCGCGACAGTTTTTGAAGCACTTTTTCGGTCTCATAACGCTCTGTTATGTCGAAACAATAACCAATGCACCCGGAAAAGTCTCCCTGATCATCTGAAAACGGCCTGATGAAATTCTGTATCCACCGGTATTCACCATCATGACGCCTCATCCGGAATTCCATTTCAAAAGCCGTTCTCGACCGGATCATTTGCAGCATTGTGGTTTTCACGTCTCCAATATCGGCAGGATGAATGCTTTCCAGCCAGCCTTCATCCAAGAGCTGAGACATATCTTTCCCGGTAAACAAAAGCAAGTTTCTATTGAAAAACGCGATGCGGCCCTCCGGGTCGGAACGCCAGACCAAGGCAGGGGAAACCTCCAGAATCTTCAGATAGAACTCTTTACTCTTGGCAAGGGCCAATTCAGCTATGCTCTTCTCTTCAAGCAGTCGCTTCTTTTCCAGGGCCGAGACTATGGAGGGCCCGAGGCGGATGAGATGCTCTTTCAGGATGTAATCCCATGCGCCCCCCTTCATGCACTCTACTACGATCTCCTCGCTGAGCGCGCTGGCAACAAATATGAAGGGAATTGCCGGTGAGTGCTCCCTGGCCAGGGAAAGGGCCTCCATGCCGGAAATTCCCGAAACACGGTAACCGGACAGAATCACATCCGGCCATGACTCCGTAAGGCAATAGAGAAATTCGTGGGCTGTATTCACCCGGCGAATCTCCACGGCAAGCCCCGCCCTTTCGATTTCACTCTTTATAAGGTCCGCATCGTTGGGAATATCTTCCATCAGCAGGATTTTCAGTTCTTTCGTCATAACAACCTCTTCCGTAAAAGCATTATCCGGATTACTCCCATTGGCTGAATGCGCCCTTCTTCCAGGCAAAGCAACTCACAACCCTCATCCTAGATCAGAAGGGAAACCCCAGATTGACCCTGAATCCGGTCAGTCCGTCACCGAAACGGTAACTGGCGCCGATGCGGGGATTATCGAATATCCACAGATCCTTTCCCCCGGCAAATCCGATGGTAGTTCCGAACTCATACTGGTTGGACACCTTCAGCGGACGCTCGTGGGCCATGCTGAATTCCGCGGCGGGAAAGAAATAATAATATATGAACGAGCCGGCCAGTTCAAGGCCCCGTCCGGCAAGGGAACTGCCCGAAAAGGCATGGGCATGCACCGGCTGACCGCTAATAGCTGAAAGCTGACAGCTATGACTT
>CAZFCG010000052.1:15901-26177 GCA_964517595.1 uncultured Geobacter sp.
CCTCCCCCACCGCTGAGGGGAACCTCCTCCGCCCACCCCAGCCTGGTTCCGAAACCCGCCGTAAATCCGCCAATGGGCTTTTCGAAAAGGGATGCCAGGCCCCCGGAATAAAGAAAGTCATAGGTATCCCTGGTGGACTGTCTGCCCCACCCTTCAAGCTCCACCGACCCGTTGAAGGCGCAACCCGCGCCCACGGCCGCATAGGGCTTTATGGTCCAGCCGGGCGCCAGAGGTATCTGGAGCTCAAAGTGGGGCATGATGAACACATAGTCCTGGGAGGCCGTCAGCTTCCGGCCGCGCCAGCTCGTCTCGAAGTCCCCATAGCTGTAACCGAGGTAACCGGTAAACTTCAGGCGCACGGAATCGTTCCCGTCACCCAGTGCGAAGGTGTGACCCAGGGGAATGCGGAAGGTGTTGGTGGAAAGCCCTCCCACATCGTAGGAACCGAAACCGAACTGCACCACATAAGGGACGTTCACCTGGGCCTCCACCACGTCCTCATAATCGATCGCTTGTGAATGGGCCGGCAATGCGGTGAAGCATAACAAAAATATGGCAAAGGCAATCCCCGTCAAGACAGCGCCGCGGCCATGCCCGGAAAGGCCTCCAGAATCGTGATTCTTAATATCCACTGTCGTCATCTCCCGCGGCCCTTTTGACCTTTCAGGTATCTGATAGTGACGTTCACCACACGTTCAGGGGTATCCAGGGTAAAGCTGGACTCGTTGAATCCGGGCGGCCCGAACCTCATGGACGGGTTGCGGGAGGCGCCCACCCCCTCAAGGGGTATGCCGAAGATACTCTTGAGCGGCTTTCCGTCGCCATCTTCGTCGTGGAATACGCTTACCGCATATGTCCCGTAAGGAACGTCCTCCAGCACGACCCGGCTTCTTTTGTGGTCTATGGGTGCGAAGGCCTTTGCCTCGGACGGTCCGGGATCATCGGGAAACCCCTTTTCCCCGGCGAAGAGGAGCACCCCCGCCCGGCCTTCCTCATTTCTGAATCCCGTTATCTCGACGATAATCGCGCCTCGCCCCTCATCCGCCCAAAGAGGGGAAGGCATGAGTGGAAACATTATCATGAAAACGGCGGCCAGGGGCAGGTATCCCGCCAGGACGATCATCCCTTTGCCGCCGCGTGTTTATCCATTATCATCCGCGCCGATATCCTTCCCGATTCGTATATGGTTGGGAGGCCGCTCCCCGGATGGGTACCGCCGCCCACCAGGTAGCAGTTGCGCAGCCCTTCGAATTCATTGTGGGGCCGGAAATAGAGCATCTGGCCCAGGGTGTGGGCGAGGTTGAAGGTGGCGCCCCGGTAGACGTGATAGCTGTCCCGCCAGTCGTCGGGAGCGATGAGCTTCATGGCCTTCACGCGGGAACGAAGTCCCGTGAGCCCGGCCCTCGACTCCAGGGCGTCCAGAATCTTTTCCGCGTAGGCATCCTTTTCCCTTTCCCACGAGACCGGAAATGACAGGTTCGGGACCGGAACAAGGACATAAATGGTCGAATGACCGCCAGGCGCCAGGGTCGGGTCGGTGATGGAGGCATTCTGCACGTAAAACGACATCTCGTCGGAAAGAAGTCCCCTGTGAAAGATGTTTTCGATGTTTTCCCGGTATTTCTCGGCGAAAAACACGTTGTGGTGGGGTATGTCGTAGAGCTTGTCGATCCCAAGGTAGAGCATGAAGGTTGAACACGAGTAGTCCATGGAATCCAGTTTCTTCCTGGAATACTTCGGCACAGCATTGCCAGCCAGGTTCGCCATGGCGTATGCGAAATCCGCGTTGATGATCACCTCGTCGCCGCGAACCTCCTCACCATTGGCCAGGACCACGCCTCTCGCCGTCCCGTTCTCGACGAGGATCCTTTCCACCGGCGTATTGAGGCGCAGCAGTCCGCCGTGCTCCTCGAAAACGGCGCCCATGGCGCGGGAGATGACATTCAGTCCGCCAATCACATGATAGATGCCAAAGGAGTGTTCGACAAAGGGAATTATGGAAAAGGCGGCCGGGCATTCCCATGCGGACATGCCCAGATATTTGGACTGGAAAGTGAAGGAGAGCTTGAGCTTCTCCGGGATAAAATACTCCCCCAGGCTCTGGATTACGGATTTTCCCAGGGACAGGTGAGGCAGGGCCTTTATCAGGTTGGATGAAAAGAGAGAGAAAAAAGATGAATAATCAGCCTTGAGGCAGGGAAACATGGCGTCGTATCGAACCTTTTCCTTTTCCAGAAATCTCCTGTAGCCCGCCTCGCTCCCTGGAAATACCCTGGCGATCTCCCTTTCCATCTTCTCATGGTCGCTGGAAGGGGATATCTCCATGTCGTTGAAAACCAGGCGGTACATGGGATCAAGCTTCACCTGATCCAGATAATCGTTCACATCCCGCCCGGCCAGGGAGAACACCTCCTCCAGGATATAATTCATCATGAGAAAAGTGGGGCCGGTATCGAACGTATATCCGTCCAGGCGGAGGGGAGCGTTCCTGCCGCCGACACAGGGCGCCTTCTCGAAGATCTCAACCTCGTAACCCTTGCCGGCCAGTATCATACCGGCGGTCAAGCCGCCCGGCCCGGCGCCGATTATCACTATTTTCTTAGCCATGTCTGACTCCTTTGCCCGGCTGAAAGGTAGCGGATAACAAAATTTCCACCTCAAATCCATTTTACATACCGTGGAAACCGGAAAATCATCTATACTTTCCTTTGCCTGCAATAATAGCCAACGAAACCGTAAACACAAGAACGATTCTCATGTGAAAACCAGCCAGACAGATTGCCGCCCGGCAAGAGACCCGTTGACCGGACGCCGCCGGCCATTTCCGGAAATTTATCTGAATGGAGGAGTTATGAAATTCAGAAGCGTCATAATGATCCTAATATGCGCCTTCACCCTCGCTATCGGCCACTGCGTCATCGCCGATGCAGCAAAAACCGCCATGATCAGCGATGATGAACGTCTGAAAAAAGCGATTGAAGCAGTCATCACCTTTCATGAAAAAAGCGGCAATCCGGAGCTTGCCGGCCGGATCAGGAAGTGGTACGCCAGCGGCCATATCATGGTGGCATCGAAAAGCATGCTCAACAGCATCGGCCTGGACATGACCGACGCCGACCCCTATTACTGGTCCCCCACCGGCGCCATCTATATCCCTGAGAACACCCTCCTTGCCTCCGTCAACCCGTCGGGAACCGTCGATTTTGCCGCCATTACCCAGCTATCCGGCTCTCTGGCCCACGAGATGGTGCACGCCAACGACGAAACCATGCTGAGCAGGGCGTTCCTCACCTCGAAAGCGGAACGGGAAATGTCCGCCTACACGAAAACCCTGCAATCCTATTTCGCCGGCGCATACAAACGGAACGCCGATCTCATGAAAAAACAGGGCAGCCCATGCGACAAGGAAGTCGACGCAAAGGAGATTAACAATATCATAGGCGAGTTCAACCGTCACTACGACTCCGAGATCGCCCCCAAAGACAGCGCCAGGCAGAAATCCATGGAAGATGACCTGAAGTCGAAACTCACCGCCATGCAGCTCGCGGAAAAGGCCCTGCGCGACCAGTTGGAAAACAACATCGGCTACCAGTCCATCGCCAGAGAACGGGAGGCGATTCTCTACGAAATGCGCGCCCTCACCTCCACGGGCCTCGGGGGCCTGACCGCCAACAACCCGCGCGCGGATGCGCTATGGGCGAGAATCCGGGAGAATGACAAGAAACGTGAAGTTTTCATCGCTATGAACCCGGACCTGGCGCAGTTCCGGGCTCGGGCGAACGCCGCGCGGGACGCCAATACCAGGGCGAACACCTCCTATGATAAATACATGGGACAGGACGTGCGCTTCCCGGTGGCGGACATCCGTATCCCCCGTCTCTCCTACGACGACCGCGGCATGGCGGCCGACTATCGCATCGAACGGGATAAGGCGGTCGCCGAACTGCAACGCCTGAAGAAAGACCCGTCCCATTCCAATGACGTCATGAAGCGCATCAGCGACCTGGAAGACCGTATCCGCGACCTGGACACCCGCCTGGAAACGGTAACCGTGGCCCAGGCGAAAAGCGAACTGGAGAAACTGCGTGCAGGGATGGACGCCATCGTCGAAAACTGTGAAAAGGAAAAGAAAAAAACCCAAACAGCGGAGGCCCCCAGCAAGGAAGATGATCTCCTCAATTGTCTGTGCATGGACTGCGGCGGGATGCTGGGCGGCTACTACAGCAGGCTGGGCGACTGCGCCGGCGGTTGCACCTGCTGGGGCCCCCTCAGCGGCTGGTGCACGCCCGTGCCCACCAGAGAAAAGCATGCCAGGAACTGCTATGGGAGCGTCCACAAAGTCAAGAATCCCACGGACGCTGACGTCAAACCCCTTCTGGAAAAGGCACGGGCCTCCAACACCAAAGCAGTTGAGGCATCCATCCGGAAGGCCTTGAAAGGAAACCGCCTGGACGACGCCTTTTATCTGGGGAAAGAAGCGAAAAAACGAGATCCCGGTATCGTCACTCCAGCGTTCAACGAACTGTCCGCCGCCCTGAAGAAGGATGGCTGGAACGCCCTGCACAAAGCGGATTACAAGGCGGCCATCAAGAGGCTGGACCAGACCGTGGAGATAAATCCCGCTGACAGCGACGCGAAAAGGAAACTGTCCGACGCCAACAGATATGCGGCCCAATGGCCCCGCATCGAGGCGAAGGCGAAGGAATTCGACGAATATATCGCGCAGAAAAAGATCTGGTCCGCCCACCGCTCCATGCTGGAGCTGCAGGACATCCTCCGGCCCCTGGCCGCCGGCCAATCAACGGAAAATCCGGTCTGGAAAAGGGTGAACACGCAGATGAACCAGGGACTGGCCTGGTACAATGATTTCTCCCAAAAGAGCATGGCCGAGTGGACGCTCCTCTTCAAGGTCCAGGAGTGGGAAGAGGCGGAGACCCATCTCAAAAGAGTGCTCGCCCATGAACTTTCCCCGGCGGACCAGAAACAATATTCCTCTTCGCTGCAGATGGTGAACGGCCGGCTCGCCGAACGGCGCAATGCAATGCAGTATTACGAAAACGCCCAGGCGAATTTCGCCAAGGGGCTCCCTGCGGACGCCAACAGCCTCGGCGCCATCGCAAGGGAGCTGAAAAACCGGCAGGTGTATTTCAATCAGACCGATCCGCGCGGGAAACAGCTCGCCAACCTGGCCGCGGCCATGGAGAAGAGACAGAAGGCGCTGCACGCGAAAGCCTATGCCCAATCGTTTTTCAGCAACGGCGACAGCTACTATCGCGCCTGTAACTTCGAGCCGGCTGTGACTCAGTATACCGAGGGTCTGAGGGCGATAAAGGAAAACGGGGACATCTCCGACCCGGATTACGCCAAGTATTACAAGCTGCGGGAAGACGCCGTGGCCAAGGACAAGCGCTTCAAGGAACTGTACGCCTATGCCGCGGGGCTTGCCATGACCGACAAAGCGCTGGACGAGGAAACCATCCAGAGGGGGATCGGAGCAGCGGAAGAGGCGCTGAAGGTCCGGCCTCGAAACGGCGACATGGAGATCCACTGGAACAAGCTGAAATGGAAGCTGGGGGAATTGAGGCGCGCCAAGGCGCAAAAGCAGGATGCAGCGCTCAAATGCGAGGCAAAGTGGACGGAAGGAACCTCACTGTACAACTCGGGCAGGCAATCCGAGGCATTGGGAAGGTTCAGGGAAAACATCGCATGCGCGCCGGGCAACAGGGAAAGGGAGGATTATGTCCGGAGACTGGTGGAGGCGCTGAACAAAAAGGCCGCGGAGAAACGGGCATGCCTTGACCTGCGCCGTCAGGGGGATGCCTTGGTCACCGGCAAGCAATACGCTGAAGCGGTTTCCCGGTACCGGGAGTCTCTGCGCTGCAACCCTGACGCACAACTGGAAGCGTATCTACGACAGATTGAAGAGCGGCTGACAAAGGAGGCCGAAACAAAGTCGAAGGCGTCATGGGCGCAAAAGTTGCGCGACGAAGGCCAAAGGCTACAGAATGAGGGGCATTACCCGGAGGCGGTGAACAAGTATAAGGAAAGCCTGAAGATATGGCCTGATCCGGCGCTGGAGGCCCATGTCAGACAGATGGAAGCCAGGTTGAAGAAGCCCCCGGTAAAGGAATCCGTATCCACGCCGGTCAAAACCTCCGCGGCCCCGGGCGCAAAGGGAAAGGTCATCTTTGAAAGCGGCAACATCGGCGGTGTCTACAACAACCCGTCAAAATCCACCGTTTTCTCCCTTTCCGCCCCCCACGTCATAACCCTGATCCAGGATTATCACTGGAACAACGCCGGCGGTTCGCGCCCCGGAACCATCGGCCTGCGCTCCTCCACCGGGACGACCTACGGTCCTTGGCGGACAACCGGAGCACCGGGACAGGGTGGCGTTCCCAACGCCTACTGGACGTGCTATCCCAATATCACCATTCCGGCGGGGACGTATACGGTAATCGACTCGGAGCCCTCCACATGGGCGCAAAACAGCCAGTCCGGCGGACGCGGATTCAGCCGCGTTGAAGGTTATCCGGCGGGCTCTTCATCATCGGCTGTCAGTGCGGGGAGGATTCCGGTATCATCCGGAAATGCCCCGCTCTCTTCAGTACTGGCGGAACTGAAGAACGCGTCAAAGGAAAACGTCCACATCTTTACCGAGGGGGAATCATTCTCCCCGTCAAACCGTCTGAAGCCTGGAGAGAAAAGGAGGGTAGCCGTGCGCATGGGAAGCGACGGAGTCATTGTCTTCAAGGCCGGCCGGGAAGGAAAGGTAATGGCAACGAAAAAGTGGCAGGGCGATCCTGATCAGCCGGGACGCATACCTGTCGTGACCTTTGACGACAAAAACCGTTTCGGCATGCTTATCGTGACGACGGGATTGCGCTGATCAGGAAAACGGGACTGGGGGCACTAATCCGATAACGGCAGTCGGAGGTATCCTTCGTTTACTCGGAATAACTCCAGATACCGCTTTCCGGTTTCCCGCCGGAAGCCGCTCACTCCGTCGTCGTCAACGGGAGTTGATCATCTTCAGAAGTATATCGGCGTTGAACGGGTCGACGCGCCGCAGTTCACGGGCGGTATCCATGGCCGCCGATGGATTGCCGGTCAGGGTATAGGTCACTCCCAGGCTGATCAACGCCTCTGTCATTCCAGGCTCCAGGCGGACGGCCTCACGGTAGGAGTCAACCGCCTCATGGTGACGTTTGAGCGCGTTGTAAGTAACTCCCAGATTGTACCAAAAATTGGCGTTTGCGGGTTCCATGCCTGCAGCCCGAAAAAAGGCTTCCTCCGCCTCGTTGTGGTTCTTCAGGCCGCGGGAGGCGATCCCCTTGAAATAATGGGCATAGGCGCTTGCGGGAAGGGTTTTTGACCATTCGGTTCCCCAGGCGTAAAGTCCGTCCCAATCCCGGGACTTTTCCAGGTAGATAGAGTGTTTAAGCCATTGCGTCTCTCCCCTTCTCCCACCGGCCGCATTGGGTCCCGGTTTCACCTCCCCTATCCATTCGGCGGGCATGGCGAAGTTGAAACTCTGCTCGCCTTCCTTGTAGAGGGTCAGCAAACCGACAAGGTTGCCCTCGCCGTCAAAGAGCCCCCCTCCTTCCATACCTGGAGATATCACCGCCGTTGTCTGCGTGAACCCTCCCCATTGCCTCAGGATCTCTCCACCGGAAAAAGAAGGCAGAGAGCCAAGAGGGAGGCCAACGGCATACACACTGCTCCATGTCCCGAGCTTCCCGGCCTTTCCCAGGACCGCCGGCCGGCCGTCAACCTTCCCGGCCGTGAGGACACATATATCCCTGTCTCCGTCTTCAGCGAACAAAACGGCCGGCGTCATCAGCCCGCTCCTGCCGGCCATATACACGGTTCCCCCATCCAGGACCTGGCAGCTTGTCGCTATCCGGCCGGGGGCTACAATAACTCCACTGCCCTGATTTCTTACATTTCCATCTGCATCCAGGGTTCTCACTGACACAACGGAGTCTTTCACCTTTTCGAATACCTGTGCGGGCGTT
Source organism: uncultured Geobacter sp. (assembly GCA_964517595.1). Lineage (GTDB taxonomy): Bacteria > Desulfobacterota > Desulfuromonadia > Geobacterales > Geobacteraceae > RPRC01. The sequence goes on from CAZFCG010000052.1 coordinate 23,920, forward strand.
GCCGCGAAAACCGGCAGCGGCGGGAAGACGAAGTAACAGGCCATTGCAATAAACCACAGACTGGTCGGGATATGCTTTTTCATGTTCGGCATCCTTTGCTTGGGATAGGACTATCAGAAGGGAGTATTATTTATCCGGATACTTTTTTCAAATGTTAGGGTCTTGCCGGAAATAAGCAATCCTGCATTTTCCCAGCTCATTCGTATATCCCTCACGCAGGTTTTCGCAGAAGGGAGCACCTCTGCCCGGGGATTCGGGGGCGGTCCACCTCAGTGAACCCCGCTGTTCGGGCCATGGCAACCTCCGTCTCGAATTCTTCCTGTTTCAGGTGAACGCAGGGCTCTATCAGCAGGAACAGGGCGCCTGGAGAGAGCATCGTGAACAATTCGCCAAGCAACCCGGCCGGGTCCGGGGCTTCGTGCAGCGAATTGGAAGCCAAAGCAAAATCCAGTGTGAGCGGCAACCCGATTCCCCGGCCATCGCAGAGCACGGGTTCCACGATGTCGGCCAGCCCGGCCTTACGGGCACGGCTCATGGTTTTGTCCAGCATCTTTTGCTGAACATCCACCGCCACCACCTTCCCGGTTTTGCCCGTCAACCGTGCCATGCCCAGAGAATAATGACCGAAACCGCACCCCAGGTCCAGCGCCGTCATTCCTTCCTTTACGTAAGGGCCGAGAAGCCTGGCGGGCGGATGCATCAGGCGGCGCAGCTGGTTGTCAAAAAAGTAGGCCAACCACCAGGGGCAGACGCGGTGTTTGTTCATTTCCGGCTGACTCGCGGCAAAAGCGCTCATGGAATCCTCCCACGATGAATTTTGAGCTTAGAACATGAACCAGCGTTCAGCTTTTTTCAAGCGCAAAATGCGAAATAGAGTTCATCTTTCCTCAGTGAAAGCAAACTTCTAAGTCCATATGGGAAAGCGACTTTTCATACCTCCTCAGAAATCGCCATGCATCTTCAAACAACTTCCATGTCGTTGACGGCAGGATCATCGGTAGAAAAATATGAGCCATTGACTTTACTCAAGTGCTTTATTATTATATTCGGAAAATTGCATATCAAGTCGGGAGGATCAATTATGCTTATGTATCAATACTCGTGCATAAAATGCGGACGCCGATTTGAAAAACTGGAAAAAAAGGCGGCGAATGAAACTGTGGTGTGCCCGTACTGCGGGTCAACCGGATTAAGAAAAGAAGTTTCATCTTTTTCCTCAACCGCGTCGGCTTCAATAGAATACTGCGGCAGTGAGGGCTGAAGTATATGAGCGATGCCGGGTCGGCATTATAAACAATAAGGAATGAAAAACAAAACAGTACTGTCGGCGCTGAGAATGTAAATGACGTTTTCCTTCTCCGCTCTCGCGGATATTCCGAATGGCCGCTATTATGGAGGAATCATGATAAGTTTGTTAATTATCATCGCTCTTGCGGTTGTCTGGCTTCTTCTGCAAAAAGTTATTCTGCCCAGACTTGGCATAGCTACCTGAATGTCCGATGCATGCGATCTCGCGGGCCGGGATCAGAACACTAAAAGAATCGGCGGCGGTAACGCGGTTAAAAAGCAGGCTCCCTGATTCAAGTCGGAAACAGGAAAGACTTTTTCGCAAAGCCGGAGCACTGCAAGGTACCAACCGTGAATTGCAGCAGACAGCAGTATCCCAGGTCGGTCAGACCGACCTCCGGTAGCCGTTTCCGGAAAAGAGGGCTTCCAGGGTACCCCTTTCATCCCACATACCCGTCGCACATACTTACACACCCTCCTAGATGGTTATCGGGCTGTGAATCTATTGGCCTTCTCGCCCGGATGTGGCTGCCTCGTATGCGATTCCTGTTCGTCGGGCCGGAAATTTGCCTGCGGTTTCCTTCAGATTCCGCCTCGCGACGGACACCCTTGCCGTCCGGCTATCAGTTCCCACCATCAGGGTCCGAAGAGGACTTGCACCTCCAAGTCTACGTTCAACCACCACAGTTGAACATATGGCGCTTGCGCACCACGCGCCATGCCTGGCGCACCAACAAAAAAGGCAGAGCCAATTTGGCCCTGCCTTTATGGAATTTCAAAATGCTTGTGTGTTTTGTTAGCGCTTAAACTTTCTCCTCACTCCTGCCAGGCCAAGCAGACCAAAACCAAGAAGCAGCATGGAGGAAGGTTCGGGAACAGATGGTGCTGGTTGGTCTATGTAAAAATTATCAAGTCCACCGAAGTTTGACACTTTACCATCTGTCTTTTAAGGTTAACCTGCCGGTATTCTT
>CAZFCG010000053.1:0-14147 GCA_964517595.1 uncultured Geobacter sp.
AATCCGGCCCGAATCTGAGCGTAAAACCTGGTATATCAGCTTCTTCCGAGTCCCTGAACGCAATATTGACCATGCTATTCATTTACAGTTCCTTATTGTGTGGATAACTCTGTTGAAAAATGCCGGATGTGTGGATAAACCTATTATTTCCTCGACTTAAGCTCCGCCGATGTACTCCCGCCATTTCAGCTTGCCGACCACATCAGCCTCACTGTAACCGACTTTTCTCATGTCCCGTGTGGAAACATCCGGGTCCGTCACATAAAGATGAAGTCCGGAGATATACAGGCTTTTGCTCAATGCCGGATGGATGCAAAATAATATGTAAACCAGAGCGCTTTTCATCCGTTTTCATACCCACATTCAAAGCAGGACTTGCGCCGGAATCAGCCGGCGGGCCACTGTCAGCTTGACGGTAAAGAGGTATGACGGATGGGAGGACAAAAAAATGAAACGGTACATGATAGGCCTGAGCATTCTCCTTTTGACTCCGGCGTCGTCGGTTTTCGCGTCCAACGTCGCCTTCAACGCGGGGGTGTCCGTGGGTTTGCCGGGCGCCTCGGTAAATTTCGGAGTGGGCGCTCCAGCGTATCCATACCAGCCGGCTCCGATTGTGGAGCCGCCCATGTTCGTCCAGCCCCCCGAACTGGGTTTCTACGCCGCGGTGGGGGTGCCGTACGACCTGTTTTTCCTCAATAATCTCTTCTATCTCTTCTCCGGCAATGCCTGGTATTCCTCACCCTATTACAACGGCCCCTGGTCAAGCGTTTATGCCTACGATGTCCCTTATCTTTTGAACAGACATCCGTTTCACAGAATAAGGTATTACAGGGACTATTATTACGGTCATTACAAGAGATACGGGAGATGGGACGGTTATCATCACTTCAGGCCAGAGCGCCGGCACGCGGGGTGGGGCAATGGATACCACGGCCGTCCCGGATATGCCTATTCGCGACCCGGCCATACCGGGTATCGTCATGGCGGAATGCCGGCGGCGTACTCACGGCCATATGCCGGCAGGCGCGATTACGGCCACGGGCCCACGTATAACAGGCCCGGCAATCCCTCGCGCTTCAGCGGGGCCGCTCCCGGTTACACCAGGCCGAATGACCTGGGACGGAATCGTCCCAATCAATCCTACGTTCCTCAGTCAGGCCGGATTCAGGCACATAACTCCCGGCCTGCATACACCCGGCCTTACAGTGGCAATGCCGGTGGTGGACGCACTGTAGCCTATACAGGACAGAGGACAACCCAGAGGGATTTCGGAGGAAGGCCTTCCTTCAGCAGACCGTCGGCGTCGAGACATGACTTTGCCGGCGCTCCCTCCTTTTCCAGGCACGCGGGCCCGTCGTCAGGCCCTTCCGGCAGAGGCGCGGCATCCTCTCCCCGCGGTTTCGGGCATGGTCAGGGGGGACACAGGGGGCACGGGAGATAACGGGACCTGATTGTCCATTCAACCTGAAAATGGCAGTCTCACGCAAAGCCGCAAAGAACGCAAAGGAAAATCAAGAACTTGTCAAATGAGGCCATTCACCTGACCGGTGAAACCAGCTTGTTCCGCATCTATTTGAATTTCTTTGCGACTTTGCGTCTTCGCGTGATCAAATGCCGTTTCTAGGTTCAATTGATCCCAAAACCGTTAAATCAAAGGCCGTTCCCGGCAGGGGACGGCCTTTCATGCGTTCAGTCGTGTCTCTTTTTCAATGGGTTGAGCTCAATGGGAATGTCCGTGATGGTCGTGTCCGCTGAAGTCGTGTTCATGATGTTGCTGGCTCGCGCTTCCCGCCCGCGGTTGATGGCGCAGGTTTTTTATGAGCGGAGCATCGGCGCACAGGGTGCATTCAACCTGGAGCGTGGTGTGGGAGATATGGTGTTTTTCAAATAGTTCTCTTTCAATGGCGCGCAGGGCTTCCGCCTGGCGGCCCTTGTGTTCCGGCGCCATGTCTATGTGGGCCGACAGTGCGATGATATGGGAGCAGATGGTCCAGATGTTCAGGTGGTGCACGTCCCGGACTCCTTTGATGTTTTTGATGGTTGCCACCACATCCGCCACCTTCAGCCCGCGCGGCGTTCCCTCCAGGAGGATGTGCAGTGATTCCCTGAGCACCCTCCAGGCCCCCCAGAAGATGACACAGCCGATCATGGCCGACACGAGAGGGTCGAGGATGTTCCGGCCCGTGAAATGGATGAGCACACCCGCGACGATGACTCCCACGGAGGTGGCCGCGTCTCCGATGACATGGAGAAAGGCGCTTTGCACATTCAGGTCGTCGTGGGCGTGCCGGTGCAGCGCCGACGCGGCAATCAGGTTCGTGGCGAGCCCGACGGCGGCGATTATGAACATGGGAATGCTCTTCACCGGCTCCGGGTCGAGGAAGCGTCGCCATGCCTCGTAGAATATGCCCATTGCCATGAGAAAGACCGTGGCGCCGTTGATGAAGGAGGCGAAGACCTCCGCCCTGTGCCAGCCGAAGGTGCGGGTGTCCGTTGCGGGAAGGGATGAGAGCCTGATGGCCGCCAGTGAGAGGACCAGGGCGAACAGGTCCAGGAAGACATGGGCCGCATCGGACAGGAGGGCCAGGGAGTTGGTCCATATGCCTCCGATAATCTCGGCGATCAGTGTCAGCGAGGTAAGAAGGATTGCGTATCTGAAGCGTCCCGCTATGCTTTTGTCGAGATGCCCGTCATTTTCCATGTCTTTCTCCCGTGCCATTGTACCAGCAAGTCTAGCAGAGGCGGAAAGATGGTCAAACCCGCAACTCCACTACCGGCCGTTGCATTTTGCGCCGGGTGCTGATAATTTGGAAACCGATAGCGGCTCATCCGGAGTGTCCGGATTGCCACTGACCTTGCTGAAAGAATCTCCGGAGGTTAATCAACATGACTTCAAACCATCATCGGCTCCTTATCCTCGGTTCCGGACCCGCCGGTTACACAGCGGCCATCTATGCCGCCAGGGCAAACCTGGCGCCCACCCTCATCACCGGCATTCAGCAGGGCGGCCAGCTCACTACCACCACCATGGTGGACAACTGGCCCGGCGACCCGGAGGGTGTCCTCGGGACCGACCTCATGGACAGGATGCTGCGCCATGCGGAGCGCTTCGAAACCAGAATTATCTATGACCACATCAACAGGGCGGACCTGTCCCGCCGGCCGTTTCTCCTGGAGGGGGATTCGGGAGTGTATACGTGCGATGCTCTGATTATCGCCACCGGCGCATCCGCCCGTTACCTGGGCCTTCCGTCAGAGGAGGCGTTCAAGGGGAAAGGGGTTTCCGCCTGCGCCACCTGCGACGGTTTCTTCTACCGGGGCAAGGATGTGGCGGTAATAGGCGGGGGGAGTACAGCGGTGGAGGAGGCCCTCTTTCTTTCGAACATCGCCTCCCGTGTCACCCTTGTGCACCGCCGGGACCAGTTGCGGGCGGAGAAATATCTGGCCGACAGGATCATCGAGAAGAGCAGGGCCGGGAACGTTACCATCGAATGGAACAGTGTACTCTCGGAGGTTCTGGGGGACGAAAGCGGAGTCACCGGGGTCCGTCTGCTCAACAAGGATGGTTCTTCCAAAGTGGTTGCGGTGCACGGGGTCTTCATCGCCATCGGCCACAAGCCCAACACCGGACTTTTCGAGGGACAACTGGAGATGGAGGGCGGCTATATCAAGACCCGCTGCGGCCAGGGAGGGAACGCGTCGGCCACCAGCGTCGCCGGCGTCTTCGCCGCCGGGGATGTCCAGGACCAGTTCTACCGTCAGGCCGTTACCTCCGCCGGGACGGGATGCATGGCGGCCCTGGACGCGGAGAAGTATCTGGAGTCCCTGGAAGCGTAAGGCGGGGAGCTTCTTGGGCGCCTCGCTAAAGACCGGCGAACCGGGATCAGAGCCCATTGCCTGTTGACATTAGAGTGGTTTCTCGTGTAGTAACAGAGTCACATTAGATGGTTCTAGTTTGCCTTTCCCTTGTGCGGAGAGAGTTCCAATAATACTGGGGGTATATTATGAGAGTTGAATGTCCGAACTGCGGCGCCAAGGGCCAGATTGACGAGTCGAAAAGGCCGCCGGGAGCGAATTCCATCCGCTGTCCCAAATGCGGCGCCGGCATCCCTCTGCAAGCCGTTGCCGCGGCGCCTGGACCGGAACGTCCGGGCGAGGTCCCGTCCTCTCCTCCTCCCCCTCCTTCCGGCGCGGCGATCCCTCCTCCGGCCGCGCCGCGTATGCCGGAGCCTTCGAATCCGCTGGTGGTGGAGCCGGTGGCGGCGACTATATGTTCTGTCTGCAACAGGCCATTTCCGAGAGAGGACATGGTGCGCTTCGGGCCCTCGCTGGTATGCGCCGGCTGCAAGCCCATGTATGTGCAGATGCTGGAGCAGGGCGCCGCGAAACCCGGGAGTTTCCGCTACGGGGGATTCTGGATCCGTTTTGTCGCCAAGTTCATCGACGGTCTCATACTGGGAGCGGTCAATCTGGCCATTTCCTTTTTAATAGCTCTACCTTTCGGCAAGAGTGGAGACCCCTCCACGGCCGTGGTTGCGGGCGGTCTCTCCATGGTCGCCAACCTCGCCTTCGCGGTGGGCATGACCACCTGGTTTCTCGGCAGATACGGCGCTACGCCGGGAAAGATGGCGTTCGGGCTGGTTGTCGTTCATCCCGACGGGCGGAGCATCAGCTACGGAAGGGCATGCGGCCGCTATTTCGCGGAGATTCTGAGCAGCCTCTCGTTTACCATAGGGTATATAATCGCGGCCTTTGACGACGAAAAGAGGGCTCTTCACGACCGCATATGCGACACAAGGGTCGTCTATAAATGACGCGGCCTGACGCCGCGATCTGCTCCGGGTGCGAAACCCCTGTTCCCCTTCTTCCCGGCGTCGGCATGAGAGCCGTTGCCTGTTCCTCCTGCGGCGAGGACCTGATGGTGGAGACCTTCCCCGCCCTGTTTCGCTGCGACGGACCCGTCCTGGCCGGAGAGATGGGCGGGGAAGGGGAGTCGGTCTGCTTTTATCATGAGAGCAGGCAGGCGGTGTCCGTGTGCGGGGAGTGCGGCCGATTTCTCTGCTCCCTGTGCGAGATACGCCTCGGCGGGAGAAATCTCTGCCCGGCTTGCGTCCATAGAGGCCGGGAAGAGGAGCGCCTGGAGGCGCTGGTAACCCGTCGAACACTTTACGACGGGGTAGCCCTGACTTTGTCGGTGGCGCCCCTTCTCTTTTTCTTCATTACAATCATCACTGCTCCCCTTGCCATATTCATGTCCATCCGTTACTGGAATAAACCCGGCAGCATCCTGCCGAGGACGAAGATCCGTTTTGTCCTGGCGATCCTCTTTTCCCTTGTGCAAGTGGCGGGATGGGGGTTCCTGTTCATCGGGATGGTGAAGAGTGCATAGGGACTCGGAACAAACAAATATACCGTTTTACATCTCATCTTCAGACCATCTTTGCCGCCCCTTCAATCACAAAATCCTCGACGTAGCCCTGCTACGCCTGCGGTTTTGCTCAATCAGGAACGACAAATCCGGCCCGAATCTGAGCGTAAAACCTGGTATATCAGCTTCTTCCGAGTCCCTTAGGCGTACAGGAATATGAAATACCGGCGTCTCCCTGGAAAAAAAAGCGGCCTGGGCCACTGGTTAACACTCTGGATGGGGGAGGACCATCTCCTGGCCGTGGATTCCAACGGCTATTCGGAAGGTTATACCCGCTATTACTACAAGGACATCAAGGCAATAGTCGCCAGAAGGACCAACGGCATGCGGATATGGAACGGAGTCCTGGGCGCCGCTTTGTTTTTCTGCCTCATTATCCTGTTTTCCTCTTCAGGCGCCGCCACGCCCTGGACAGTCACCATGACGATCCTGGCGGCGGCGTTTCTGGCGGGGATAGTCGTCAACACCCTTCTGGGACCGACCTGCCGATGCACAATATCCATGCCTCTGGGTGTCTATGAACTCCCCACCCTGAAAAGGATCAGGTCGGCAAGGAAGGCCCTTGATCTGATACGGCCGCTTGTCGCAGCCATTCAGGGACCGATGCCCCCTCCCGATGCCTTTGCCGGGACAGCGGCGCCGCCTGAGCGGCGCGTGGAACCGGTTCACTTTTCCACCATGGCCGAACCGCCGGAGGCCGGGGAAAGCGCGGCGCCTTATGGCGGAGGGGCGCATTATGCCGCTTTTTCCCTGCTCATCGCGCAGGCTTTGTCAGGTGTGATGGCGATGGAGTTCCAGGGCGCGCCGTTCAAGGCCTTTTACGGGGTCCTGACCTTTTGCCTGTTCGTCTGTCTGGTGGCCGCGGTCATCAAGCAGCGCTCCCGTACCGTACCCCGCCTGGCCGGAAGTATGGTCTGGACCGCGATCATCTCCCTGACCTGCTCGGTTTTTTCTGCCTATTACGCCGGCGCCTTTATGAACGCCCTGAAGACCGGGGGCAAGGAAAGTCCGACAATGGACGTGACGGTGATTGTCTCCGATGTGGCCGCGCATCCTTATTTTCCCTTGTTCATTGCCTGTCTGTCCATCTGGGGGGCTCTCCTTGGCATTGCCGGTATCTACTCTCTTATCAGGGATAAAGGGCGCGTCGGCCCTCCCGGAACGGCGGGCGCGGACCGGGCGGGGGATCTCTCTTCATGAGCCGACTGGCTGAAAAACGCTGCCGCAACCACCCTCAACGCGAGGCTGTTGCCAGGTGCGTAGGCTGCGGCCTGTATTTTTGCCGGGAGTGCATTGTAGAGCATGAGGAAAGGATGACCTGCGCCGCGTGTCTTCCCCCGCTGGGAAAACGGCGTGCGCGAAAGAGGTTCTTCCCGGTTCTCACATCGCTTCTCCGCGTCACATGCGGAGTGTTCATCGTCTGGCTTGTCTTTTACGCCATGGGAGCTGTCCTGGTAACCCTGTCCACCCGCTATGCCCTCCTGACGCTCCATGACCTTCCCTTGTTCAGGCCATGAAAACGGACAGCGCATTCCGTCGCGGGAAAAAGGGAAAAGGGGCGGTGGAGCTCATGGAGGAGGCGGTTTCACTGGTGCGCCGGACGTCAGCGGCAGACCTGTCCGGTTATCTGCTGGGGGTTTTGCCCTTCATCCTGTACCTTCTTTATTTCATTGACCGAAGAACCGGCGCCTCGGGCGCGGATCGCCTTCTGGCGGAATCCTTTATCCTTTCCCTATTGTATATCTGGATGAAATACCGGCAGTCCGTTTTTGCCGCAAGGCTCATGGCCAGGCTCCGTAATACCCGCCCCGGGAGAATCCGTACCCTGGGCGCCTTGATGTCGCAGGCAACCCTTCAGCCATGGGGTCTTCTCTGTATTCCGCTGGCGGCCCTCCTTACCGTGCCGTTCGGGTGGTGCTATGCATTTTTTCAGAACGTCACCGTGTTCGGGTCCGAGGGCGATACCGCCGCGGTTTTCAGAAACGCCCGTCGCCACTCCCTTCTCTTTCCGGCCCAGAATCTGCTGGTGATCCTGATTGCCTTTGTCATGATCCTGATTATTTTCATGAATATCTGCGCGGCCGCGGTCATGCTCCCCGTCTTCCTGAAGAAGCTGCTTGGCATCGAGACGGCATTTTCACGGAGTGCCCATTTCTTTTTCAATACCTCTTTTCTGGCTTTTCTGGTGGCCCTTGCCTGCGTGTGCGTAGATCCCTTCCTGAAGGCGGCGTATGTGCTCCGCTGTCATTACGGCCAGTGCGTGGAGACGGGAGCGGATCTCCTTTCCGAACTGAGGGAACTTCGCCGAAAGACCGGCAAGACGGTTGCCGTATTCGCCGGAGCGTTATCCCTGCTGACGGCTCTTGCCGTAACGCCAACGATGGCGTCTCCCGGGATTCCAGGCCCCCTTGATCCAAAAGTCGACGTTATCGCCGCGGATGCCGGAGAACTGGACAGGGCCATTGCGGATGTGATGAAAAGGCCCGAGTTCTCATGGCCTTCCAGCCGGAATGCCTGTCAGCATGAGAAGCAATCCATTCCCGGGTTCCCGGCTTCCATCCTGTCGACCCTCAAAAGTTGGGCGACGCAGGTAGGGAAATGGATAAGGGATCTGTTCCAGTGGATCGCCGAACACATGAAGCCCTCGCCCAAGACTGATTCGGCCGACCGGGGTGGAGACCGACGTCCATGGACGATCCCGGTCGTGATGCTGGGGCTTTGCGCAATCCTGCTGAGTGTCTGTGGTGTCATGCTGTGGCGCCGCTTTTCGGAACGCCGGCGGGCGCTTGTTCCCTCCCCGTCCGGGGATGCCCCTTACGCGCCGGATCTCCGCGATGAGGCCGTAACCCCCGATGAGCTTACCGTGGAAGGCTGGCGACGGCTGGCCGAGGAACTTCTGGCGCAAGGGGAGGCCCGCCTCGCCATTCGGGCCCTCTATTTCGCCTCCATTGCCCATTTGGACGGAACAGGAGTCCTTGTAATGGGCAGGGCCAAATCGGATCGGGACTACGAGCGGGAACTGGCGCGAAGGGCCCATTCCAGTCCCCTCCTCCTTGAAGCCTTTTCCGGAAACGTCTCCCTGTTTCAGCGCGCATGGTATGGCATGCATTCAGTGGATGGAGCGATGCTGGACGCCTTTGTCTCCAATTGCGCGAGGATATCCGCCCATGCGCGCTGACGGAAGAATGTTCACGGCCCTGTTGCTGTTGCTTTTGTGCGCATTCGGCGCCGGTGTCTATTCGCTCCTTCACAACCGCTTTGAAAGAGGGGACGCCTATCCTCCCTATTCGACCTTCCGCAGCGATCCCGATGGAACGAGGGCGTTTTACCTGGCGCTCGGACGATTGCCAGGCATGGAAGCGCGGCGCAATTTTCTGGAACCGGACCGCCTCCCGCATGAAACGGGAACGACCTTCTTTTTCCTGGGAGTCGACCCCGGCGCCATGCGCGCCATAACGAGAAAGGATATGGATGCGCTGGAGCGACTTGCCCGGATGGGAAATCGCCTTGTCTTCGCCTTTGACCCCATAAGGGGGGGCAAGGGGCGAGGGGATGGAGGGAATAATGGGAGTAATCCGCCGGGGAATGCCTCCGGCCGGAAGACGGGAGGGGGGCCGGATGGCGCGCCGTGCGGTTGCCTTTCCTGGAGGTGGAACGTGATCCTCTACGACACCCTGCCGGGAAAGGCGCCCCGCGAAGGCGTGGGGAGGGCGGTCCCGGCGCCCGGTGAGAAGGGTCTTCCCTCAGGCATTTCCTTGAGGTCCAGACTCGTCTTCAGGCCGGACGGAAATTTCTGGAGAACCGTATATTCCATGGGTGGCGAGGCAGTTCTCATCGAGCGTCCCTTTGGAAGGGGGAGCATGGTCATGCTGGCGGACGCATATCCGGCAAGCAACGCGGCGATGCCGCGCGAGAGATACCCGGCCCTCCTGCTGCGCCTCTTGGGAGGGAACCGGACAGCGGTATTCGACGAAACCCATCTCGGTGTCGTTGAAACCCCGGGGATGATGTGGCTGGTGAAAAAGTACCGCCTGACGGGATTTTTCACGGCCCTTCTTCTCCTGGCCGGTCTCTTCGTGTGGAAGAATTCGATCCCGCTCGCGCCCCGCGTCCGTTCGGGGCGAGGCGGAGACGGGGGGATAACCACGGACAGGGATGCCATGGGAGGCCTCATAAGCCTGCTACGCCGGAACATCCCCAGGTCGGAGATACTGGATATCTGTTTCCGGGAGTGGACGAAATCCTTTTCGCGTGAATACCGGCAAGGCGACGCGACATGGGAGAGGATGAAGCTGGTTGTGGAGCGGGAGATGTCGAAGCCTCCCACCAAAAGGGATGCGGCGGCGGGATACAGCGCCATTGCACGGATACTCGGGGAGAGGAAAAGAGCATGAGTGACGGATTGTCTCGGCTGATGGAGGTTACGGGGAGGATCAGGGAGCAGGTGGCGAAGGTCATCATAGGCCAGCATGATGTCGTCGACAAGGCCCTTATTACGGTGCTGGCCGGCGGGCACGCGCTTCTGGAGGGTGCTCCCGGAGTGGGAAAGACCCTTCTGGTACGGACCCTGGCGAAAACCCTGGGAGGGGTTTTTTCCCGCATCCAGTTCACGCCGGACCTGATGCCGGCGGATATTACCGGAACCAACGTATTCAATATGAAAACAAATGAATTCGTGCTTAGTCCGGGGCCGGTTTTCTGCGGCTTCCTCCTGGCTGACGAGATAAACCGCGCCCCTGCCAAAACCCAGTCGGCCCTTCTCCAGGCCATGCAGGAAAAGACCGTGACCATTGATCGCAAGACCTACCGGCTCCCGGCGGGGTTCACCGTGTTCGCCACCCAGAATCCGGTGGAGTTCGAGGGGACCTATCCCCTTCCCGAGGCCCAGAAGGACCGTTTCCTGCTGAAGATTGACATGGGACAACTGGAGCGGGAAGAAGAGCTCTCTCTGGTGATGCGCACCCTGGGCCCCGACGCCCCGGAAGAAATGCTGGCCGCCAACCGGGTGGAGCGCGTTGTTGCCGCGGACGAGGCGCTGAGATTGCGGGAGATTCTGAGGGAACTGACTGTCCGTGATGAGGTGGCGGGGTATGCCCTCGACGTGGTGCGCGCCACCCGAACCCATAATGCCGTGCAACTGGGAGCGGGACCCCGGGCCGCCCAGTCCCTTGCCCTGGCTATCCGGGCATGCGCCGCCGTCTCGGGACGGGATTTCGTAACCCCGGACGATGTCCGCCGCATGGCCGCGCCGGTACTGGAACACCGGGTCATCGTCCAGCCTGATTTCGAAATCGAGGGATTGACCTCCGTGGAGATCATTGAATCAATCCTGCGCGAGATACCGGTGCCCAGGTGATCATCCCCGCTCAGAGACTCCTCCTGGCGTTCAGCCTGACGGTTCTTCCCGTGTCCCTGGCGCCTCTTTTCACCGGGTACGGAATGGAGCTGTTCGCTGGGGCTCTCCTGCTCTTCTCCATGATCGCGGCAGTGGACGCCGTCGCGTCTCTGGCCGTGCTGAAGGGGATAGCCATTGATTTTCCGGCCCGGCTCAATGTGGCCCGGCGTCGGGAAACGTTTCTCCATGTGCGCCTTTCCCATGGGAAGGGGCGCCCGCTGTCCCTTGCTCTCGGTCTGGAGATCCCCCCCGCCCTCTCTTCTCCCTGGACCACTGTTCCGGTTGTCCTCCCGGAAAAGGGGGGAGATATGTCAATATCATGGCCGCTGACCGGACTGGAGCGGGGGGGGCACCTTATCGGGAGATGCCGCGTCCGGACCACCTCCCCCCTGGGGCTCTGGCTTGCGCAGTCGGCGCTTGACGCAGGTGTAGGGGTCCATGTCTATCCGCCTCTCCATGAAGAGCGGAAAAAGCTTGCCGCGCTCTTCACGCGCCGCAACGATATGCTGCTCCGTCCCCAGCGCCAGATAGGCCGCGGAAGGGAATTTGACAAGCTGCGCAACTACCTGCCGGGAGACAGTCTGGGAGATATACACTGGAAGGCCACCGCCAGGCGGGGCCATCCCGTGACCAAGGAATTCCGCATCGAGCGCACCCAGGAGGTCTATTGCGTCATCGATGCCTCCAGGCTGAGCGCGCGGAGGGATGCGGACAGGGGCGGCGTCGCCGGTGATTCCTTCCTGGACGCCTGCATCTCCGCGAGTCTGCTGCTGGCCGGCATTGCCCTACGCCAGGGTGACCTTTTCGGTGTAATGACATTCAGCGACCAGCCCATCTCCTTTATCCGGGCCGCGGGCGGCATGGGTCATTTCGGGGTCTGCAGGGAAGCGCTTTATCAGACCCAGCCGTCCCTGGTGACTCCGGATTTCGCGGAAACGGCGTCGTTTCTGGCCTCGAGGCTCCGGCGCAGGGCTCTTCTGCTGTTCCTGACAAGTCTGGACGAACCTGTCCTGGCCGACGCTTTCAGCCGTTCCATCCAGGTCTTGGCCGGTCGTCACCTGGCCCTGGTGCACTCGGTCAGCCCGGCCGCGGCCCACCCCCTGTTTTCGGATTCAGGGGCGGACGCCGCGGATGATCTGTATGACAGGCTGGGCGGGCACCTGGTGTGGCACGGCCTGCGGCGGACCGTGGAGACCCTGCGGCTCCGTGGCGTGGAAATGGCTTTGACGGACCGGGAAAGGTTCTGCGCGTCCCTGGCGGCGCGCTACCTCAACGTGAAGCGGAGGCAGATACTGTGATTGCCGATCTGGATCGATTCGTCGCCGAGGAAGCCCCTTTCTGGAAGGAACTTGAGGGGATCCTGAACAGGATTGAGAGCGATATCGCCTGGCGGATGGATATGGCCGGGGTGCGCCGTTTTCACTACCTGTACCAGAGAGCCTCCAGCGATCTCGCGCGCATGGGAAGCTTTGCCGCTGATCCCGAGCTTCGTTTCTATCTGGAATCCCTGGTGGCCCGAAGCTTCAGCGAGATACATGAGTCGCGCGGGAGAACCGCGGGCTTTGCCCCGTTTACCTGGTTTTTCCGGACCTTTCCATCGACATTCCGCCGCCACTTCCGGGCGTTTGCCCTGGCGTTGGCCATGACCCTCCTTGGGGGGGTCTTCGGCGCGGCGACCCTGCATCTGGATCGGGCCGACAAGGAGATACTGCTGCCCTTCGAGCATCTCCTGGGCGATCCGGCGGAACGGGTCGCCAGAGAGGAGCGGGGAGTTGACCGTAACCTGGCCTACGGGAAACTGACCTTTTCCGGTTACCTCATGACCCACAACACGCGGGTAGCCATATCCTGCCTGGCCCTTGGCCTGACCTTCGGCATCGGTACGCTCATGTATCTTTTCTATAACGGCGTGATCTTGGGAGCGGTGGTTCTGGACTATCTCGCCGCGGGCAAGGGGGCGTTTCTGGCGGGCTGGCTCCTCCCTCACGGGGTCATCGAGATCCCGGCGATCCTCATCGCCGGCCAGGGCGGGTTCGTTCTTGCCGGAGCTTTGCTGGGGGGCGCGGGGGGGCTTCCCCTCGGGGAGCGGTTCCGGCTTGTCCGGGGGGACCTTGCCACCCTCATGGGCGGCGTCGCGCTTATGCTGGTGTGGGCCGGCCTGGTGGAGGCGCTTTTTTCCCAGTACCATGAACCGGTGCTCCCCTATTCACTCAAGATCGCCTTCGGCTGCGCCGAGCTGCTTGCCTTGACACTGTTCCTCTCCCATGGCGGCGCATCCGGAAAGAAGTCCATTCACGGTGGGGCCAATGGCTGACGTCAGGTGTTCATCCCTGCGGATCCGGACTCCTGAGGGCATAGGTTTTTCCTTTATCCTGGCCGGCCCGCTGGTGCGCTTTCTGGCCGTCTGCGTCGATGCCGCATGCATCTCGTGCGCCGTTTCCCTGCTCACAACAATCCTTCATCTGTTCGCCGTGATCAGTCTCGATCTGGCCAAGGCCCTCCTTGTCGTCGGCGCCTTCCTTCTCTCTGTTGGTTACGGGATGTGCCTGGAGTGGTTCTGGCGCGGTCAGACCATCGGCAAGAGGCTCTTCCGTCTGAGGGTGATGGATGCCGGTGGGCTTCAGCTTCAGCCCGGCCAGGTCGTCCTGCGCAATATCCTGCGTACAATCGACATGTTTCCCATACTCTATCTGCTGGGGGGCGTGGTCTGTTTTTTTGGGGTTCGCAACCAGCGAATCGGCGATATCGCCGCCGGCACCATTGTTGTCCGTTTGCCCGAAGGCGCTCCGCCGAACCTGGAGAGGATCTCCTCCCACAAATACAACACATTGCGGGACTATCCGCGCCAGGCCATGGGGCTGAGGCGCGCGATTACTGGAGAGGAGGCCTCAATCGCCCTGCGGGCATTACTGCGCCGGGACGAAATGAACCCGGATGCCCGGCGATTGCTCTTCGGGGAGCTGTCGGAGCATTTCAGGGAAAGGGCGCCTTTTCCACCGGAGGCCGCGGAGGGGATTTCCGATGAGGGTTATGTGCGCAATGTGCTGGATATCGTGTACGTAACGTCATCGTCAGGGCGTTTGTTTTCTGAAGGCAGAGCCCCTGGGGTGAGGGGGGCCGGAGAGTGAACGCCGGACCCTTTCCGGTGTCTTTACCGGGCAGTGCTGTAGCCATTATATCGTTGACAGGGGGTGCCGATGCTGGTAGATTCTTTTGTCTTTGAAATGGCCGGACTACGCGAAATTCCGGCGGATCTCCATCACCCGGCGCGGTGATTGCGACGGAGAGAACGAAACGTGACGCAGCAAAGGAAGATCGAGGCCC
>CAZFCG010000053.1:14157-25788 GCA_964517595.1 uncultured Geobacter sp.
GGGTTACTGATTTTCTCCCGGAGAAAGCCGCCAAGTTCGGCTACATCCGGGAAAAGATACTGAGGACCTTCGAGCAGTGGGGTTTCCGGCGTCTCATTACCCCCCTTCTGGAGTTCCAGGACGTCATGGCCCTCTCCATGGGCGAGGGGCTCATGGACAAGGTGTTCCGTTTTGATGATCGCCAGACCGGCAGGCTCCTGGTAATCCCTCCTGACATAACCCCCCAGGTCGCGCGCATTGTCGCCACCAGGATGAAAGGGTATCCCCCCCCGCACCGCCTTTACTACAGCGGCCGGGTCCTGAGACATGCGGAGAGCCAGTCGGGGCGGAGCCGGGAGATCTTTCAGGCGGGTGTCGAGCTCATCGGGCTGGTTTCTCCGGAAGCGGACGCGGAGATGGCAGCCATGGCCGTTGAGGTGTTGCGAGCCATCGGTTTTGAAGGATTCAGGGTCGCCCTGGGACAGGTCGAGTTCTTCCGCGGGATAATGGATTCCGCCGCTTTTTCCCCGGCTTCCCGTGAAATGCTGTGTGCCGCCATAGCGAAAAAGGACGGTTCCGCGCTGCGCGGGATCCTCGACGCCGAACCGGTCCCTGATGCGGTGAAGGAAGAAATGGCGGCCCTTCCGCGTCTTTTCGGCGGGCGCGAGGTTCTGGCGGAGGCCGGGCGCATTGTGGTCAACGACCGTTCCAAGAGGGCGCTTGACAACATTTCCCGCGTGCTGGACATTCTTGATATCTATGGTGTGAGCGAGTATCTGGCCATCGATCTGGGCGAGATACGCGGGCTCGATTACTATACGGGTGTAACCCTTGAGGGATTTGTGCCCGGTGTCGGCGAGCCGGTATGCGGCGGCGGGCGTTATGACAACCTGACTGCCCGCTATGGTTTTCCATCGCCGGCCACCGGTTTCGCCTGCAACCTGATGGCCCTCCTGACCGCCGCTGAGAAGCTTCCGGACGTAGAGGCGAGCAAGGCTGGGGATTTTCTGATCTGCAACAAGAAGGATGACAACCGCGAGGCTTTGGAGCTGGCGAAGCGGTTGCGCAAGAAGGGTTTTACGGCGGCCCGGGACATCATCCGCCGTGACGTGGCGGATTCTCTGGGATATGCCGCGAAAATGAATATTCTGCACATGATCGTCATTGGCCGGGATGGTTGCGCCGATGATGAGGTATATGTCGTAAGGGTGGCTGACGGAAAGGGGATAACGGTGAGGAAGAGTGACCTGTGCCGCAAGGATTTTCCCCTGTCATTCGGGCCCTTGTCTGGAGATTAGCAATGGCGAACGTGGTTGTGGTTGGCGCCCAGTGGGGCGACGAGGGAAAAGGCAAAATTGTGGATATCTTCACCGGGTATGCCGATGACGTGATCCGCTTTCAGGGCGGGAACAACGCAGGGCATACTCTGGTGGTCGGTGACGACAAGGTGGTGCTCCACCTAATCCCGTCCGGAATACTCCATCCGGGGAAGAGATGTATCATCGGCAACGGCGTGGTGCTTGACCCGGAGGTCTTCATCGATGAGATAACGAAGCTCAAGGCCGGCGGCAAGCTGGCGGATGACGGGTGCCTTCTGTTGAGCGAGTCCCTGCACATCATCATGCCCTATCACAAGAGAATCGACCTGGCTCGTGAGAAGAAGAGCGGGGCCGGCAGGATAGGAACCACCGGCCGAGGTATCGGCCCCTGTTACGAGGACAAGATAGGACGCCGGGGTATCCGGCTCATGGACCTTCTGGATGCGGACATATTCGCCGGAAAACTCAGGGAGTTCCTTGAAGAGAAGAACTTTATCCTGGAGAGGCTCCTTGGGGATTCCCCGCTGGGTTTTGATGAAATATACGAGAAATATCTGGGTTATTCAGAGGTTCTGAGAACTTACGCCGCTGATACGTCCCTGATTCTCCGCAATGATATTATCGCTGGAAGGAAGGTCCTGTTCGAAGGGGCACAGGGAACGATGCTCGATATCGATTTCGGCACCTATCCGTTCGTGACCTCCTCATCCACGTGCGCGGGTGGCGCCTGTACCGGAAGCGGTGTCGGGCCGAGGGATATTCACGAGATAATCGGCATATCAAAGGCCTATATCACGCGCGTGGGAAGCGGCCCGTTTCCTACGGAGCTGGAAGACGAGGTGGGCGAAACCCTGAGAACCGCCGGAGGCGAATTCGGTGCAACCACCGGCCGCCCAAGGCGCTGCGGATGGTTTGACGCCCTGGTCGCGCGATATGCCGTGCGGATCAACGGGCTTACCGGAATTGCCCTTACCAAGCTGGATGTGCTGAGCGGGTTCGAGACCATCCGAATCTGTACCGGCTATGACTGTGAGGGCGCTATCCTGACCGAGATCCCCGCTTCAGTTGAGAAGTTGTCCCGTTGCCGTCCGGTATACGAGGAATTTCCCGGGTGGAAAGGGGATATCAGCGCGGTCAGAAGATTCGAGGACCTTCCGGAAAATGCCGTGAAGTACATAAAAATACTGGAAGAGCTTGTTGGGTGTCCAATTATTCTCGTGTCCGTTGGGCCGAGAAGGGATGAGACAATTATTCTGCGAAACCCGTTTCATGGATAACGAAAAAAAAGCGGGGAAATGAAAAAAACTGCTTGACGCGTTTTCTCGAATATATTATAAAACACGTCTTGTTACAACGAGCCGCTAGCTCAGTCGGTAGAGCACCTGACTTTTAATCAGGTGGTCGTTGGTTCGACCCCAACGCGGCTCACCATGTCCCCTTCGTCTAGCCCGGCCCAGGACACCGCCCTTTCACGGCGGCGACGGGGGTTCAAATCCCCCAGGGGACGCCAAATAAAAAGAAAAGGGTCAACCGTTAGGTTGACCCTTTTTTCTTTCGCGGTTGACCCTCTTGCAAATTTTCAAAAAATTCGTTAACACGTTGCTACCCCTTCAACAATTAATTTACGCATCTCCTTGAGTCGTGGAAGGCGCGCGGGCAGTTCCGGCGGATGACTTTTTTCATGTAGTCATGTCTTTTTTTCTCTTCCTTCACTCTTTGATTTCCTGGCGTTATGCCTGGATAAAGGCATTGGGGAATGGTTTCCTGGCCGGGAATAGGATGCGCACGGTCTGCTTTAGTGAGGCGTTCATTGCGTTGGCCTTCCGGCCGTTTATGGGCATTATCGGCGCCGTTCATTCTCCTGAACGCGCCGGGAAAGACCCTCATCCTTGGTCACGGCGCGCAAGACGGGAAATTTTATTGATGAAATTGTTGCGAAAAGGTGAAAATTGTGGATAATGTGCAAACGAGTTCCTAAATAGAACACAATGTTGTGATTCCCTGAACCCTTTGTTGTTGGAAAACCAGGGTTTTTGGGTGGCATGTAATTTGCTTTATCAGAACGATGTTTTGGTTTATACCAACACAGGAAGGAGGTGTGAGGCGATCCGGTCATCAATTTCTGACCGGAGAGCGTTTTCCTCGACGGTGAAACCTGATGGTCTTTTCGTGCAGGTGTACTCCGGCTTTGGTGGTATTTGTGATGATGTTTTGAATGCTGAGGGGGAATGAAGATATTGATACCATGTACTGAGGTAAACGCTCTTGGGCGGACTTTTGTTGTGTTTTGTATGCCTTCAGGCATGCCGGCATGTTCGTTAGTCCTGAACGGTCGGCTGTAGTGGAGCGAACTATTTATTAATTACCATGAGAAGGAGGAAAAGGATGAAGAGATTTAGACTCAGTAGCGCTATTATGGGGTTGGTGGGGTGCGCCGCTCTTGTGATGTCGGCCGCTCCCGCAAAAGCCGCTTTCGTGGTCGGCGGTGAGAACGGCTGGCAGTTCAGCACGGACGGTATGATCAACGTATTCATGGTTTATGATGCGAAGGATCAGTTGCAGTACAAAAATGGGCATACTAAAGTGTCTTCAGCTAACGATCAGATGCAGTCCTTCCGCATCCGTACCGGCCTTCTGCCAAGCATCTTTGCGTTCAACGTGAAGTCGCCCACCATCAACGGTATCGACTATGCAGCCCGTTTGGGACTCTATCCGCAGATTCAGAATGACGGAACCAGAACAGGCCTCGGCCCGGGTATGGCGCCGGCTGGCAGTGGTGGAACGACAATTGATATCCGTGAAGTATTCTTCACCGCTGACGGTAAGTTCGGTCAGTTCCTCATCGGTCGTGCCCTGAACCTCTATGAAGGGAAGAACATTCTCACCGACATGACCCTCATGGGTAACGGTGTGCCCCTCAACCTGACTGGCGGCGGCGTTGACCTCGGCCACATCGGCTACGGTTACACGTATACCTCTTTTGGTCCCCAGTTCCGTTATACTACACCTGACATGAGTGGTTTCAAAGTTGCCTTCGCTATTGCAGACCCCAGCAAGATTTGTAATGGCGCTGGTTGCGCAACAAAGATCAATCAACCGCGTTTTGAGACTGAGATTTCATACGCCAAAGATTTCGGCTCATGGAAGCTTAATAGCTGGCTGGCCGGCCTCTATCAGGAAGCCAAATTTAACCAGGACGGTATCGCGCCGAATCGCAAAGTTTCAACACTTGGCGGCGCCGGCGGGGCTCAGATGTGGTTCGGTCCGGTTGAGTTCCTGGTCTCTGGTTTCGGTGGTCAGGGTATCGGCATGGGACTTACCCAGGATGACGCTGACGCTCTTGATGCGCATGGAAAAGAAAAGCTTTCCTATGGTGGTTTGACCCACCTGACCTACACCATAGGCAAGGCTAAATTTGGCGCGCAGTACGGTATCAACTACGGTGAGAAAGGTGCTGGAGCTATTGATCAAATCAAATCCAAGCAAGCTGTAACCGGGGGCGTATACTATAACCTCAACAAGTACCTGCTTCTGGTTGGCGAATACACCTATGCCGTGGATCACTACTATGACAATTCACGTCAGACTCAGAACATAGTATCTCTTGGTACCATCTTCACCTGGTAACAGAAGCTACTCACATGTGATTTGAATGAAGGGGCCTGGAATTCAGGCCCCTTTTGTTTTGGTGCGACTTGGCTTCGAAATGATTGCGAAGCGTTGCGTCGAAAGGTCATGGAACCTAATGCAAAAGTGTTGAAAATTCTCCCCCTCCCTTGATGGGCTGGGGATGGGGGGAGGGTGAAAAGAGGCAATATGCGATATTTCCGCACTCTTCCCCCTCTCCCTGACCCTCTCCCACCAGGGGAGAGGGGATTTCTTTGACATTTGCGTGAGGCTCAAAGGCGGTTCATTTTCTTTGACTTTCTTATGTTTCTAGTGCTATACAGGGCTCAGACTTCAAGTCCTTTGTCGTTCAGGGTGGGTTCATTTATTCTGTTTCGCTGATCCCATTCCAGAACGACGGATACATTTTCACAAGGAGCACGTAATGAAATATGCCTTTTCCGCGGTTTCTTTTCCAGCGGCTTTACGGAGTCTGGCAGTACTGCTCGTCCTTTGTCTTGCGGCGACAGGGTGTTCGACCATCAAGGCCATCACAACCGGCAAGGACGACAAGGAGCTTTTCCGCTCCAGGGAACAATATGTGCGGATCGTAAAACAGGATCAAATGAAGGGAGTCAAGACCCCCCCCAATGACCATCCCGTCCTTCTCGAATCCTCGCAGCTGCGAGCTGCCCTTTCTTCCCTTGAATTTGTTCTCCCGAAAAAGGACAAGTCCTCGCCTGTCTTTGAGAAGCCGGAGCTGAACGTGCTGGAAAAATATCTGGGCATCGCCCTTGAGCAGGCCGAGCCCGACGAGGATGTCTCCTTCGCGGTCGTTGGCGATTATCTGGCTGTGTACGGCATAGCCAAGGAGCAGATGTCTACTTCAGCCAGGGTGTTTTACAAGGATGGCAAACTGAATATCATCTTTGGCGACATCCACGCGAAATACTATGCGAATGTAGACAGGCGCGTCTATCCTATGGCGCCCGGTTCGCGCTTTCTGGCCAAAAACCATGAGTGGAAGCTCCTTAGTTACCCGTATCAGGAGTTCTATATGGGTCCGGACGGCCAAAGAAGAGACTGGCTTGTAATCGACCTTGCTGCCATGACTGCCAGGGCCGCCATGGGTGAAAAGGAAACGGCGACCATGCCTCCCCATGCAAAGACCGTTGAAGAACGTCTGAAGGTTCTTGAAGAGCTTCGCGCAAAGAAGATGATCACCGAGGATGAGTACAAAACCAAGAGAGAGAGTATCCTGAGCGATCTTTAGGATGCAGGGCTCGCCTTTTGGCTGGCTGTTAGAAGAAAAAAGTGACATGAGAGGTAATTTCTTCTTCAGCTCCATTTTAGAAAATTAATCAGTTGAACACCATAAATCCTGAAAGCGCCGGCGATGTTTCTCTCGCGACGCTTTCAGGATTTTTTATTTCTGCTCGCTATTTCCTTGAGTGAGATAGTCGCGTATTTATAATTTCCATGCGTTGTTTCTTCTCCGATTTATCCTGCTCGAATTATTTAAAAATAAGCTGGATGTTTGACTTCGAATAGTGTATACACTAAACATTTCCATAGCTTCTGGATTACGCAGGTTTCGTGATATCTTCCATGTCCTTTTAAGATCTGATTCTATCCATACCCCTTCATATAGACTGAATGCTCAAGAGCAAATGAGTTTCCTTGTTATTAACTGACTTGTAAGGAGTGTCCTGGATGTCGGCTCAAGTTATCCATTTGATCGAAGAAGCCTGGAATCGGTATATTGCCAACGATGTGCTGGATATCCACAAGCTGAGGCCTGAAGTCGCTCATTCCTGGCAGAGGTGCAGAAACTTCAAGGTGGATCCTTACGGACAAATCTCAAGCGACACCAAGAGTGAAGAGTTAAACGAGAAACTGCATGAATCCGGTCACCTGATAAAGATTGCCCGCCCCTTTATCCATAATCTGTATGGCTTCATGAAAGGCTCCGGTTTCCAGGTTGTCCTTGCCGATAAGGATGGCGTGGTTCTTGAGGTAATCGGGGATCCGGAAATTATCAGGAGGACCAGACAGATACAATTATGTCCCGGAAGAAACTGGAATGAGGAAGTAAAGGGCACCAACGCAATCGGCACCGCAATTTTTGAAAAAAAGCCAATCCATATTTTCGCCAGAGAGCATTACTGCCAGCCCAATCAATTCCTGACATCGTCGGCTTCTCCTATATTCGACCCTGACGGGCAGATGGTCGGGGTTCTCGATGCTTCAGGAGAATACAAGTCCTTCAATCCCCACACCCTGGCCCTGGTGGTGGCGGCGGTAAACACCATTGAGAATCAGTTGCGACTGCACAAGACGACAAGCAAGCTGTACGTTTCCTACAGATTCTCCAATAATCTCCTGGAAACAATTTCCGACGGCATAATTTCCCTGGATAAGAACGCCATCATTACGCAATTGAACTCCCATGCGGCCAAGGTTCTAGGTGTCGACAGCAGATTTTCCATCGGAAAGCACGTAGCAACCGTAATCAAGAAGCCGGCTGCGATGCTTCAGGTACTGTCTACAGGGGTAGAGTACAAGGACCATGAGCTTTATGTTGAGGAAACAGGCAAGAAAGTAAACCAGACCATATCGCCTCTTCGCGACGATACAGGCTCTACCATCGGTGTCCTGGCGATTATAAGAGAGTGCAGGGAGCGCCAGTCTGGAAGAAGAAGTTGTACTCTTGCAGCAAAATACGTGTTCGATGACATCATTGGTGAAAGCGAATCCGTATGCGTCGCCAAAAAATGGGCTCGCATTGCGGCCGGCAGTCCCTCTACAGTCCTTCTTACGGGTGAAAGCGGAACCGGGAAGGAGCTTTTTGCGCAGTCGATTCACAATGGCAGTCCCAGGAAGGACAGGCCGTTCATCGCCATCAACTGCGCGGCTCTTCCTGATACGCTGATTGAAAGCGAATTGTTTGGTTATGAGGAGGGCTCGTTTACCGGTTCCAAGAAGGGCGGACAGGCCGGCAAGTTCGAACTGGCGAACGGCGGCACGATATTTCTCGATGAAATCGGCGACATTCCACTCTATACCCAGGTCAAGCTTCTGCGCGTCATCCAGGAAAAGAAGATATCACGCATAGGTTCTTCGGGAGAGATAGCCGTAGACATCCGTATTATCGCCGCAACCCACAAAGACCTCAAAGAAGAGGTCCAGAAAGGCAACTTCAGGAAGGACCTTTATTATCGGTTGAACGTCATAACGATAAACATTGCTTCCCTGCGGGAGAGAATGGATGATATTCCAGCTCTGGCGCAGCATTTTGTTACCAAGCTTTCCCGCAAGCTGGGCAAAAAGAATATTTCCGTTTCCGATGACTTCCTTCAAAAGCTGAAAACATACAACTGGCCCGGAAATATCCGGGAGCTGGAAAATTCCATAGAACGTGCTCTCAATGTCTTGAACGATGAAGGTGTCCTGACCCCTGATTTATTGTGCTTTGACAGCCCGTCTTCGTCAAAAGTGGAAGACAGGGTAGCCGAGGTCAAATCCCTCAAAGATATTGAGAGAGACGCAATCGTGCAGGCTCTTCACCTTTACAAAGGCAATATCCTGAAGGTCTCGGCCAAACTGGGGGTCGGGCGCAACACGCTGTATCGCAAGATTAAGGAATATGATATAAAGTAGGGACAATCCGGAACCCCTTGCGGTTCCTTCTGATGTCTTCTGAACCTCTTGCAATAGCGCTGGAAATCACTCCCCTTCCCTTGATGGAAGGAGGTTGGTGGGCGAGCTGACTTCTTTAACATTTATAAGAGTCTCTGCTGGTAAATATGTAAAGGCTCCTTAATTCATTATAAGAGGGTGTATGTATGAAGAATGTTATCAGAGCAAAAGTAACCATGTCCGAAGAAGAAATCGAAAAAATAAAAAAAGCCGACTGGGATGCATATTGTAAAGAATCCCAGCCTCCAGAGCTGCAGGGAATGATAAATTGTCCGAAGTGCAGATCGATTCTGATTGCGCGCGGAGAGGAGTCGCGGATTACCTGTTATAATTGTGGCGAAACAGTCTCATTGTAGTCTGCCTAAAATGAAGGGCGCCATAGCCTTTAAACCATCACTATCCCTTTCCTTTTATGTAGCTTCTTCATTACAGCCGGTCAAGATGGTCGCGTCCGGCAGCCCTTCTTTGCCAGCTGTAGCATATCTGGATTTCATCCCTAAGCACTGTCCTTCCTCCTCGTTTCATATTTACCTGCTTCTGATGTTTTGCGCGTTACGTCCCGCACGGATGGTGCAGGTATTTCTCCGGAAATTTGTGTCTTTACTCGCAAAACGCAATTCATAATAATTATCGATCCATGCGATGATTCTTTTTTTCATGAATTTTGATGACCTCGCGAATTGTCATTCCCGAGTCGATTTTGATCGGGAATCCAGACTGTAACCTATCGGAATCATGGATGCCCGATAAAGTCATTCGGGCATGACAAATAGAATTGGCGAGATTATCAACTTTAATTGTCGCAATCCTCAATGGAGTTCTAGAAGCCTTGTTGGTTTCGGACTTGATCAATGTCTGAAAAATATATCCAGAAAAAACTTCACACTTGGCTTGACACGTCCTTGAGCGGGTGTAGACTTTTAAAGTCCCGAACGAAACCAGATATTTTTTTAACTGCTCTATAATCAGACGTGATGTTCCAAAATGGATTGCAGTTTTGACCAATAAAAATAATCGGCTGGAACTTTTCTTTCATAATCCGGGCAATTGAGATGAATCCAAAAACAGGCCCTATGTGGCATCGGAATTGCAGTCTGTAAAACACTGTTTATTGGATATCAGAATTTGCCGAGAGAGGGGGTGGTCATAAGAGTAGGGCGTAGTAGTTTTACGTTTAGACCGAAGTAAACCTAATGCAGCAGATGTATGTGGGCAATTGCCCGAATGTGTTTTGATTGTAAAAAATAAAATATGGAGGATTGACAAATGGCATTAGCAGAACAGAGTTTCTATTTCTTTATTCCGACTATTAGCATTCTTGGTGTTGGTTGTGCGAAGGAAGCAGGCCCGCAAGCCAAATCCCTCGGCTTCAAAAAAGCCCTCATCGTAACCGACGCCGGTCTCGCCAAGTTGGGCGTTGCCGACATCATCGGCGGTTACCTGAAAGAAGCAGGCGTTGACTATGTTCTTTACTCTGGCGCAGAGCCCAATCCTACCGATAAAAACGTACGTGACGGCGTAAAAGTATGGAAAGACAACAACTGCGACTCCCTGGTCTCTCTTGGCGGCGGTTCTTCCCATGACTGCGGCAAGGGCATCGGCCTCATGATGTCTAACCCCGGCAAAGACATCCGTGACTTCGAAGGTCTCGATAAGTCAACGGAAAAATTCGTTCCTTACATTTCAATCAATACCACGGCGGGTACCGCTTCTGAAATGACCCGTTTCTGCATCATCACCAATACCGATACCCATGTCAAGATGGCTATCGTTGACTGGCGTGTAACCGCTCAGGTATGTATCGTTGACCCGGTCCTCATGCTGGGCAAACCCCCCGCACTGACCGCAGCTACCGGTATGGACGCCCTTACCCACGCTGTTGAAGCATATGTTTCCACAATCGCCGAGCCTATCACCGACGCTTGCGCCATCAAGGCTATCGAACTGATCGCCAAGTCTCTGTCCCGCGCTGTGTCTCTGGGTTCCGACCTCCAGGCACGTGACGATATGGCATGGGCTGAGTTCCTTGCCGGTATGGCATTCAACAACGCCGGTCTGGGTTATGTTCACGCAATGGCTCACCAGTTGGGCGGCTTCTACAACCTGCCGCACGGCGTTTGCAACGCCATCCTGCTGCCGCACGTTGAGCAATACAACCTGATCGCCGCCAAAGAGCGTCTTGCCGACGTTGCCGTGGCGCTGGGCGAGAATATTTGCGGCCTGTCTCCGATGGAAGCAGCTCAGAAAGCCATCGACGCCATCAAGAAACTGTCTGCAGCTATCGGTATCCCGCCGAACCTCACCGTTCTTGGCGTAAAAGAGCAGGATCTCAAGGTTATGGCCGAAAACGCGAAGAAAGACGTTTGCCAGCTCATGAATCCGCGTACCGCTACTCTTGATCAAGTAATCGAAATCTTCAAGAACGCAATGTAATTGAACGAAAAGTTCATGTAGGTTGAATTGGGGGGGTGGCGTTTTGTCACCCCCCCAATTTTTTTGACAAAACAATGAACGCCAGTCTGTTTTGCATGAATGTGAATAAAGGACCGGTTTTTGCTGAGCCCTGTCCTGAGTATTTCCGTAGTGTGTTAACTGGTATTACCAGGTCATTGCTGTGTTCGAATATAGAACGGCGTCTTTTAAAGGGTAAATACTGTCATGGAGTGAGACATCGTTATTAAGCATAATATATAACGAACATATGTCGAACTATTATAGCGATCGAAATAAGCGTGTGCCTTTGCGAATATTAATTACTAGTGAATACAAGAGGTTATGGCTGATATATTCTGAAATATGCAGTTTGCTATACAGCTTAAGTGTATAGTTTTTCTTTTTAATTGACTTTGGTATGCTTTTTTTATAACGTTGTACTGGGCAGCTTCAAAAAAGAAAAAAGAATGGGAATGGAGGAATGTATGGGAGAAAAGATTATCCGTATCAACATGACGAACCTCACTACCGCTATCGAGCCTGTTCCGGCTGAGTGGGCGGCGTTGGGCGGTCGGGCACTCACCTCGACCGTCGT
>CAZFCG010000054.1:0-25465 GCA_964517595.1 uncultured Geobacter sp.
TGGATTCCCGATTACAGCCTCGGGAATGACAGAAAATTCTATATGCTGAATAGTTGCCAAATTCAAATAGGCGCTGCCTGATTTATTGTCGACTCGTTTCAGGAGGAGTAGGGGAGAGATTGTCATTCCGTCACGACAAACGTGTCGGGAAAGCCGTTGCGGGCGAGGGCGTCTTTGGCGGCTTCCGCGTCGGATCGTGAACGGAACCTGCCGGCATGGACGCGATAGATGCTTCCCCGTTCAGTGTCGACGCGTCTCACGGTCGCAAACTTCAATTCCTTTTTTATCTTTTCCGAAACGGATCTCGCCCTTTCACAGTCCGTGAATGCCGCCACCTGGAGCGTGTATATTGACGTGGCCGTTCCGATGACGGCGGCCGGAGGCTGGATGGCGGAGTCCAGGACTTCCAGGGTGACCGGCGCCACCCCGCTCTTCAGCAGGTCCAGATCCTTTGCCCCCCTGTAGGAAAGGTCCACTATGCGGCCTTCCACGAAAGGCCCCCGGTCGTTGACCCGCGCCACGGTCGTTTTTCCGTTCAGCTTGTTGGTTACCCTGATGACGCAGCCGAGGGGTAGGGTTTTGTGGGCCGCCGTTGGTTGGTGCATGTCGAAGGTTTCGCCGTTGCTGGTGGGACCACCGTGTTCTTCCGCTCCGTACCACGAGGCGAGTCCTTCCTCCCGGTAGCCGTCGGCGTTCTGCAGGGGGGCGTAGCGCCTGCCGTCCACCGTATAGGGCCGCTGCCACGGACGAAGCCCGGTATGGCCCGGTTCCACAGCGACCCGGGGGCCGGTAGTTCCGCAGGCGGCAAGGAGAAGGCAGCTCAGAGACAGTAGGAAACGTTTGGCGCGCATGGCTCAGAGTATAAGGATTGGTGATGATAATGCAAGAAGGTTGTGAAATGGAAACAGCGACTCGTTGCTCTATTTGTCTCTCTTGTAACTGTTCAGCACCTATATGAGCCTCATACAGATGTCAAAGAAGTCCCCTCTTCCCTGGTGGGAGAGGGTTAGGAAGAGGGGGAATGGAGGAACGGCAATTTGTGGTCCGCTGTTAAATCTATTCTGTATAGTTACCAATATTCAAACCAGCAAGGAGCGATTAAATGGCCATAGATGATGCTTTTAACAGTACCGTAGCCTATTACGACCAGTGGATACGAAAGGCGGTGCCGGGATACGACGACCTCTTTGCCGTTGCCCGCGAACTGATTCCTTTCCGGCCCGATGATCCGGTGCGGGTGCTGGACCTGGGCGCCGGAACCGGCCTGTTCTCGTACCAGGCGCTGAACAGGTGTCCGAAGGGGCGTTTCGTGCTCTGGGACGTGGCTGACAGGATGCTGGATATGGCCCGGGAGAGGTTCAGGGATTTTTCGGGTCAATTCAGCTATGTGGCCGATGACTATCGCCGCCTGCCGGAAACGGAAAGCTTTGACCTGGTCATATCGAGCCTCTCCATCCATCACCTGTCCGATGACGAGAAAAGGGACCTGTTCCGCCGTATTCACGGTGTCCTGACAACTCCGGGCATGTTCATCAACATCGACCTGGTAAAGGGTCCGACCTCCTTCCTGGAAGATCTGTACAACCGGGACTGGTATGACAAAATGAGCCGGGCCGGTGCGACCCAGGACGAAATCGAATCCGGAGTCCAGCGGCGCAATGCCTATGACAGGGACGCGCTCATGGAAGACCAGCTCCGCTGGTTGCGGGAAGCCGGGTTCACAGATTCGGACTGCGTTTACCGGAACTACAAGATGGGGCTTTTTCTGGGCCTGAAAAGAGGCGTTACCGCCTGACACATAAGGGACTCGGAAGCCCTGTATCATCCGGCGTTCGCATCTCGGGAAGCGGTCAGGCCGCGTCCGGCTCCTCGCCCAGTATCCTCTCGTAGACCAGGCGCACCTTTCCGGTAATCCTCTCGTAGTCCGCCATGAGTGCTTCCCCCGGATTACGCAGCCTTTCGTCGTATCCCAGACGGCGGGCCAGCTTGTTGAGGTACCCTCTTGATCCGCCCAGCTCGTTCATGGAGTAGTCGTGAATGATGCGGAGTCGGTTTTCCAGGTTGCGCAGGAAGGAGTATCCGTCGGAGAGCGCCCGGTATTCCTCTTCCGACAGGAGGGAAAGGTCGAGCATCCACCAGAGCGCCTCCAGTGTGCCGACGTGTCTTATCTCCGTAAATTGCCCCCCGTATTTCAGTTGCAGGAACTGGACGACAAACTCCACGTCCACCATGCCGCCCCGTCCGGTCTTGATGTTGTAGCTTCCCTCGCTCTCCCGCGCCAGCTCGTTTTCCATGCGCATCCGCAGGCGATGGATCTCCCGCCGGACCTCCTCGTCCGCGCCGGACCCGTAAACGGTATCCCGGATCACGCCTTCAATCTCTTCCCTCAGCCTGCCTTCCCCAATTACCACCCTCGCCTTGGTGAGCGCCTGTCTTTCCCAGATATGCGCCTCGTTCAGGTGGTAGCTCCGGAAGGATTCGAGGGAGGTGACCAGCGGCCCGGCGTTTCCCGAAGGGCGAAGCCGGGTGTCAATCTTGTAAACGTAGCCTTCCCTGGTGGTGGTGGAGAGGATGGATATAATCTTCTGGCCCAGCCTGGCGAAATACTCCCGGTTCGAGATTCGTTTTTCTCCGTCGGTCATTCCCTGATGGTCATAGACATAGATGATATCCAGGTCGGAGTGGTAGTTCAGCTCGCGGCCACCCATCTTGCCCATGGCGATGATGGCGAACATGGCTGGCCCTTCCTCCCCGTTTTCATCCGCGCGCTTGGGGGTTCCGAAACGGGAAAGCTCCTGGACGGCGATGCGGAGAGTAGCAGTGAGACAGACCTCGGCCAGGTTGGTGAGCTGGCCGGTTATTCCGGTCTGGTCCAGCCTGCCGTAGATGTCGTGCATCCCGATGCGCAGGAATTCCTCGTGGCGGTATCGACGCAGGATATCCAGGCGGTCTTCGAAGTCTTCGGCCTGTTCCAAGAGTGAAGCAAGCTCGTTCCCTGATTCCTCAAGGCCCTTTATGGGCGAAAAGGAGCGGGAGACCATGGTGTCGAGGATCTCCGGGTTGAGGATGAATATCTTGGAGAGGAATTCCGACATGCCGAACAGGGAGACAAGAAGCCTGAGTATCTCCCGGTTCTCCGCCAGCAGCGCATAGAAGCTGGTGCGCGGGCCCACCGCATGGAAGAACTTTTCCAGGTTCGAAAGGGCCATGTCCGGGTCCGGTGAGGCGACCACCTCCTGGAACAGCAGAGGCGTTATTTCCTCCCTAAGCCTTCTCCCCCTGGGAGGAAGATGGGAGCGGGGAGTGCCGTCCCGCAGCAGCAGCAGATTCTCGTACGCGGCGTCCACCTCCTCGAACCGCCTTTCCGCCAGCAGATCCTTCACCAGATCCGCGTCGGTGGCGGGATCAAATATCATGTATAGATCCGGCGAGACCTCGTCCCTGCGCTTCTCGCGGGACAAGAAGAGGTCTCCATACATGGAGGAAACCTTCGCCCGGTGGGATTCCAGGGTCTCTAGGAACATGGCCGCGCCGTCATCATCCACGAATCCACAGCGCCGGGCGAGAAAGCGCATCTCTTCCTCGCCGGAAGGGAGACTGTGGGTCTGGCGCTCCTGCACCACCTGTATGCGGTGTTCCACTGTGCGCAGAAAACGGTAGGCGTCGCTGAGGGCCTCGCAGTCATCCGGTGTAATGATATCCGCGTCCCTCAGGATTCTGAGGGCCTGGAAAGAGTTGCGCGCGCGCAGGGCCGGGTTCTTGCCAGCGAATACCAGTTGCGTCGCCTGAATGAAGAACTCGATCTCCCGGATGCCGCCCCGGCCCAGTTTTATGTTCCCTTCACCCCCCCTGTCCCTGGCAAGGGACAGGTCAATCTTCTTTTTCATGGACATCATGTCTTCGATCAGGGTGTAGTCCAGGTAGCGGCGGTAGATGAAGGGCTCAATCATCGTCAGGAAGCGTTCTCCAAGCTCCGGAGATCCGGCCACCGGCCGCGCCTTCAGCATGGCGGAGCGCTCCCAGGGCTGACCCCACGATTCGTAGTAGACCTCCGCTGAGCGGAGCGAAAGGGCCAGATCACCGCTCTTCCCTTCCGGTCTCAGTCCCAAGTCCGTGCGGAAGACGAAGCCGTCTTCGGTAACCTGTGAAATAGCTTTGGTGATCATCTCCGACAGTTTGATGAAGAAGGCGTGGAGGGATTGCTTCCCCTTGCGGTCGCCGCCGGGCGTCGCCACACCGGTTGTCTCGCCGTTGTCTGAGGAATAAAAGTATATGAGATCGATATCCGAGGAAAAGTTCAACTCCCTTCCGCCCAGCTTTCCCATGCCTATTACAACCAGGTCGGCCTGGCGATCACCTTCTTCGGTCTTCATCATGGGCAAGCCGTGTTCGTGGATAAGGATGCGCAGGCAGACCTCATAGGCGGCCTGGAGGCAGGCTGAGGCCAGGTCGGACAGTTCTTCGGTCACTTCTTCCAGGGAGGCGAGACCGGTCAGGTCCCGCGCCGCGATGCGAAGGACTTCCCGGTATTTGAAGCGCCGCAGTATGGGGAGCAGCGCTTTGAAATCGATGTCTTCGCTGATCATGTCCCTCAGAAGTTCCAGGGTCCGAGTCTGGGTCCGGGAAGTGGCGATGCCGTTTTCCAGTAACAACTCTCTGAAAAAGGAGGGATGGCGGCAGAGTATGGAAACCAGAAAAGAGGAAGAGCCGCAGATGGTGAGGAGGTCGGAAATAAGCCCCCTGTCGTTGCACACGGCCTGGAGATCATCTCTGGGGACAGCGGCGGAAACCCGCTCAAGTCCGTTCAGGGCCTGATCCGGCGAAGGGGCGAACCGCGCGGCCGAGGAGATCTCTCCCAGAAGGCGTGGGGAAAGGAACGCGGACAGCAACCGCAGGTTGGCGATGGAGCGGGACGGGGTCAGGAAGCCGTGGGAGGAAAGGAAGCGGGACATGCTGAGGTCGTTCCCCTCGCATTCTTCCTCTTCCAGAAAATGCTCGACGAGCGTGGCGAAATCGGATTGGTCCGTCATTTTCCAGACAGGTCCCGGATGCCGCGGCGGTAGTCGCCGGTCAGGACCCCCTTCTCGGTGATGATGGCGGTGATATAGCGGGCAGGGGTCACATCGAAGGCCGGATTGCGGACTCTGACCCCTTCCGGCGCGATTGGGAGTCCGGAAAGATGGGTAACTTCTCTGGAGTGCCGTTCCTCGATGGGGATCATGTCTCCGTTTTCCAGGGAAAGATCGAAGGTGGAGAGGGGCGCGGCCACATAGAACGGGATCTTGTTTTCCCGCGCCAGGACCGCTACGGTGTATGTGCCGATCTTGTTGGCGGTATCGCCGTTGGCGGCTATGCGGTCGGCGCCGACCACGCAACAGCCTATCTCCCCCTTGCGCATGAAATAGCCCGCCATGGAGTCGGAGATAAGGGTTACGGGTATGCCGTCCTTCATCAATTCCCACGCGGTAAGGCGGGCGCCCTGGAGCCAGGGGCGGGTCTCGTCGGCGAAGACGCGGATATTCTTTCCCTGCTCGTGCGCGGCCCGTATCACCCCGAGGGCGGTGCCGTAGCCTGCCGTAGCCAGTCCTCCGGCGTTGCAGTGGGTGAGAACCGCGCTTCCCTCCCTGATGAGGGAGGCGCCGCCGGCGCCGATGGCGCGACAGATGCGCAGGTCCTCTTCCTCGATGGCAATGGCTTCGCAGCGCAGGATCTCCCGGATGGCATTCAGGTCCCTGTGGCGGTTGGTCTCCGCCACCCGCTTCATGCGTTCGATGCCCCAGAAGAGATTGACCGCCGTGGGCCGGGTGCCGGCCATTATGTCGCAGATGTTGGATAATTGCTGAAAGAATGATTCATGGGTATCGGCAATTATATCGCGCGCGCCCAGGGCAATGCCCATGGCCGCCGCGACCCCTATGGCCGGGGCGCCGCGGATGACCATTCCGCGGATTGCGTCCGCTACGCTCTTGAAATCGCCATACTCGTTGTAGACCTCTTCTCCGGGAAGCCGGGTCTGATCAATCATGACAACCTTGTTGTCGCGCCATTCTATGGTTCGAAAGGACACTGGATGCTCCATTTGCGCCTTGTGAGCTGTGAGATAAAAGGAAAAGGTTTTTTATCGTAGCATACGGATGGTCTCTTTTCAAATTTCGTGTCCTGGATGTCCTATGGTATTTCCGGGAGGCGGCGCGTGAAAGGTGTTGTCACGCCTCTGGCGGCATGCGGGGTGGGTCATAGGCGGGAAAATCTTTTCGGTAACAAAAAATGCGGGCGTCGGAGACGCCCGCTATTTGGAAACGCTTGGCAGGAATTGGAATGGAGGCGTTTCCCGGCAGATATGGCTTTTCAAGAGGCGGGAGGAGTTCTTGCCCTGCCGTGTTTTCGGGCGGATATCACGGCAGGGTCGGAATGAAAGATGTGCGTTGTATAAATCATTTAACATCGCAAGTCAACTGAAAATGCAGTTTCCGGAAAAGTCCGGAGCTTGAGTATGGGAGGGTTATGGTTGAAAGGTAATAATAGCGGGAGCAGTTGAGGGGGATGATCCGGCGGGAAAAGGGGGAGCAAACACTCCCCCCTTGGGTAGCGGTTTTACGCCATGTTTTCCTGGAGAACCCGGTCCTTTTCTTCCACCTCCCGGGCCATGGCCTCCTTGAATTCCTTTAATCGTGAGGACAGATCCTCGTCGGTGAGCGCCAGCATCTGCACGGCCAGGATGCCGGCGTTTTTCGCCCCCGCCTTGCCGATGGCCACCGTCGCCACCGGAATGCCGCCTGGCATCTGGGCAGTGGAATAGAGGGCGTCCACCCCGCCCAGGGCGCCGCCCCCTATGGGAACGCCGATGACCGGCAGTATGGTCCCGGCGGCCATGACCCCGGCCAGGTGGGCGGCCATGCCCGCCCCGGCGATGATCACCTTGATTCCCCTTGATTCCGCGCCGGCGGCAAGGGCTGCGGTCCGGTCGGGGCATCGGTGAGCTGATGAGATGCGCATCTCGAAGGGGATAGCGAACTTTTTCAGTATTGCCGCTGCCTCGTCCATGACCGGGATGTCTGAATCGCTTCCCATGACTATCAGTACCTTTGGTTTGTTCATATCGTCTCCAGCAGCATGTTAAATCGTGCAATCGCAGGGGCGATCCCTGTGATCGCCCCGCGTGTCTTTGTCCAAAGGGCAAACACAGGGTTTGCCCCTACATCCTTCCCAGCGCCTTTTTCCCGATATCGGTCCGATAGTGGACCCCGTTCCAGGTGATGGCGGCCACACCGGCGTAAGCCCGCTCGATGGCGTCCTTCACGGTTGCGCCCAAGGCGGTCACCCCCAGCACCCGCCCGCCGCTGGTGAGATACTTTCCTTCCTTTTCGGAGGTGCCGGCATGGAACACGAACAGGTCTTCCATCCTCGCGGCCCGGTCCAGGCCGGATATCTCGTCTCCCTTCGGGTAGGCCCCGGGATATCCCCCGGCTGCCATGACCACGCACACCGCCGCCTCGTCGCGCCATTCCAGGTGGATGCCGCTGATGTCGCCGTTGGCCGTGGCCAGCAGCACCGGGACGATGTCCGATTTCATGCGCATGAGGAGCGGCTGGCACTCGGGGTCTCCGAAACGGGCGTTAAACTCCAGGGTCTTTACGGTTCCTCCGTCGATCATGAGCCCGGCATAAAGCACTCCCCGGTAGGGTCGTCCCTCCGCGGCCATGCCGTCCACTGTGCGGCGCATTACCTCTTGCATGACCTTTTCATGGATGTCCGGCGTCACCACCGGCGCGGGTGAGTAGGCCCCCATGCCGCCTGTGTTCGGGCCGGTGTCACCGTCAAAAGCCGCCTTGTGATCCTGGGCGCTGGCCAGGGGGATGATGTTTCTGCCGTCGGTGAAGGCGAGGAACGAGGCCTCCTCTCCCTTCAGGAACTCTTCTACGACCACCCGGGCGCCGGCCGCGCCGAAGGCGTTGCCGGAGAGCATGTCTTCCACCGTGTCGACCGCTTCCTCCCGTGTCTGGGCGATAATTACCCCTTTGCCGGCCGCCAGGCCGTCGGCCTTGATGACCACCGGCAGGCCGAGGGTGTCGATAAACGCGAGGGCGGGTTCGACCTCCGTGAATACCTGGTAGGCGGCTGTGGGCACATGGTACTTGCGCATCAGATCCTTGGAGAATGCCTTGCTGGCCTCGATTATGGCCGCGTTTTTACGGGCGCCGAAGACCTTCAGGCCGTTTTCCTCGAACAGGTCCACGATACCCAGGGAGAGGGGGAGCTCCGGGCCGACGACGGTCAGGCCGATCCCCTCTTTCGTGGCGAACTCCAGAAGACCGGGCAGGTCGTCAACCTTGATGGCGACATTTTCCGCCAGGAGGCCGATGCCGGGGTTGCCCGGCGCACAGTAGACCCTGGTCACCAGAGGTGACTGGGCTATCTTCCATACCAGCGCATGCTCGCGGCCGCCGCCGCCGATTACCAGTACTTTCATGTCTTTTCTCCTGCTTAGTACATTTCGTAAATTGTATTAATCGGATAACCAGTCAATTAACCTTGAAATCGTTTATTAACAGGATGGACAGGATAAACAGGATAAGATTCTAAATTATACTTTCGTCTGTTATTGACACTTCTGAAAAAAATTCGGAGGGACTTAAGGCTGAAGCAAAATCTTGATTATCTAAAGTCTTCCGCATTTTTCCTGTAAATCCTGTCCATCCTGTTACATCCAACCCCCCTCAGTCCCCCCTTCTCAGGGGGGAAGTCTTAAAGCCTCCCCTGAGAAGGGGAGGCTTGGAGGGGTTTGACTAGAAAGAATAATTTCAGAGCGCTAGGCTAATGCCGGAAGTGCCGCATGCCGGTGAACACCATGGCCATGCCGTGCTCGTCCGCCGCCGCGATGACCTCGGCGTCACGCATGCTGCCGCCCGGCTGTATGACAGCGTTGATGCCGGCGGCCGCCGCGTTGTCGATGCCGTCCCTGAAGGGGAAGAATGCGTCGGAGGCCATGACCGCCCCCTGCACCTGGAGACCGGCGTGCTCGGCCTTGATAGCCGCAATGCGGGCCGAGTTGACGCGGCTCATCTGGCCCGCGCCCACGCCGATGGTCATACTGTCCTTTGCATAGACGATGGCGTTGGATTTGACGAATTTGGCCACCCGCCAGGCGAACAGGAGGTCGGACATCTCCTCTTCGGTCGGGTTGCGTTTCGATACCACCTTGAGTTCATTGTAAAGGGCCAGGTCCGCGTCCTGCAGAAGAAGACCGCCGGTGACCCGCTTCATGTCCAGGCGGGGTACGGGCGCCGAAGGGAGGGGGCCGCAGGAAAGCAGGCGCACGTTCTTCTTGGCGGCCACGATGGCTGAGGCCTCGGCGGAAACGGCCGGCGCGATGATCACCTCAACGAACTGCCGTTCCACTATGGCGGATGCGGTGGCCGCGTCCAGCTCGCGGTTGCAGGCGATGATGCCGCCGAAGGCCGATTCCGGGTCGGTCCTGTAGGCGCGGTCGTAGGCATCCAGCAGGGATTCCCCGATGGCGACGCCGCACGGATTGGCGTGCTTCACGATGACGCAGGCCGGGGTGTCAGTGAACTGCTTCACGCATTCCAGGGCCGCGTCCGTGTCACCGATATTGTTGTAGGAGAGCTCTTTGCCCTGGATCTGGGTGGCTGTGGCGGTGGAGGCCTCGGCGGCGGAGGCTTCCACGTAGAAGGCTGCCTTCTGATGCGGGTTCTCGCCGTAGCGCATCTCCTGGGCCTTGCTGAACTGGACGGTGAAGGTGTCCGGGAATCTGGCTGCGCCCTGGCCTGTGCGGCAACCGAGCCAGTTGGAGATGGCTGCGTCATAGGCGGCAGTTCGCTGGTATACCTTGACCGCCAGTCCGAAGTTTGTCTCACGTGAGACCGCGCCGCTCGTCGCCTTCATCTCCGCCAGCACCCTCTCGTAATCGGCCGGGTCGGTGATGACCGTGACGTCGGGCCAGTTCTTGGCCGCGGAGCGGAGCATGGTGGGGCCGCCGATGTCGATGTTCTCGATGGCGTCTTCCAGGGTGCACCCATCCTTGGCGACAGTCGCCTCAAAGGGGTAAAGGTTCACCACAACAAGGTCGATGTTTTCGATGCCGTGTTCCTTCATCTTGGCCACGTGCTCCGGGTTACCCCTCATTCCCAGAAGTCCGCCGTGGACCTTGGGGTGGAGAGTCTTGACGCGGCCGTCCAGCATCTCGGGGAAGCCGGTGAATTCGGAGACGTCCTTTACCGTCAGCCCCGCCTCCCGCAGCATCCTGGCGGTGCCGCCGGTGGAGAGTATTTCCACGTTGTATCGTGCAAGTTCACGGGCGAAATCGAGAACGCCCGTCTTGTCGGACACGCTGATGAGCGCGCGGGTTATCTGTGCCATTGCTGTTCTCCTTTGGGGCCTGCCCCCAACTCGATGGCGGAGGCGAGGGATGATATGGGAATACGTTAATCAGTTTGATTCTCGGTGGGGCAGGATATTGTTCAGGTTCGCGGAAAATTCAGATGTTCAAGAAAACTCTTTTCGAAGGTGGGGGTTCCGGAGAGGGGGATGACCCGGATTCGCCGGGCCAGTTCATCGACCCTGGCGAATCCGCGCGGCTCGCAAAGCGCCCGTTCCGCGCCC
Organism: uncultured Geobacter sp.; assembly: GCA_964517595.1. Taxonomy (GTDB): domain Bacteria; phylum Desulfobacterota; class Desulfuromonadia; order Geobacterales; family Geobacteraceae; genus RPRC01. The sequence goes on from CAZFCG010000054.1 coordinate 10,624, forward strand.
GCCAGAACTCCCTCCCCCATAAAAACCGCATTTTTTACCATGTTTTCAGAGAAAATTCCAACTCTTTTTAGCCAATCCGGCGAGATGACCGCGCTGAAAGAACCGGTGAGAATCACCCGGTCCACCTCATCCGCCGTGATACCGGCATGGTGGAAAAGGACTTCCATGCCCGCGCGGACCGCGGCCTTGGCCAGTTGCGCCTGACGCACATCCTCCTGGGTAAGCTGAATGGTCCGGGAAGCGTCCCGGTAAAGGACAAACGCCAGGGCGCCGTCTTTGTCCACCACACGGTTTGCCAGGTTGGAATCTATCTCCCCGGAGGTCCGGATGCGGCCGGAGGAATCCAGGATACCGGCGCGGAGCATCTCGGAAATCGCCTCCAGAACCCCGGAGCCGCAGATGCCCGCGGGGGGCGCGCCGCCGATGGTGGAGATGACGACCTTTCCTTCCGGGAGGCGGACCCTGTCGATGGCGCCGGGGAGGGCGGGCATGCCGTGGGAGAGGTTTCCTCCCTCGAAGGCGGGCCCGGCCGCTGCCGAGGTGGCAAGGATCTTTTCGCCCGCCGACAGGGCTATCTCGCCGTTGGTTCCCAGGTCGAGGAAAAGCGAGTGATGAGTGATGGGTGATGAGTGAAGAGTGTCCGTAATTCCGCAACCGTTCAGGAAGGCTACCAGGTCGCCGCCGACGAAGCCGCCGGGTAGGGGGAAGAGGTATGCCTCCATATCGCGGTTCCAGCCGAGCGCGGATGTGCGTATCTTCCTTCCTTCGGAGAAAAGAGGTCGGAACGGGAGAAAGGCCAGCGATTTTACCGGAAGCCCGAGAAGGATGTGTTCCATGGCCGGATTCCCGGCTATGGCCGCCGCTTCCAGGGTTTGCGGGTCCGCGTCCGCCATCCGCGCCAGTTCTTCCGTCATTTCCTCCAGGGCCGAGGCGATCCCGGCATGCATCTCCCGGAAATTCAGTTCCGATGCGCAGGCGGACTGGAGCCGGGTGAGGACGTCGTCGCCGAATTCGCGCTGGGGATTGGCCCTTCCCGTGAAGGCCAGCCGTTCTCCGGCAGACCGGTCAACGAGGGTCGCCCCCAGGGTGGTCGTGCCCACATCGAAGGCGATGGCGAGACGCCCGGCGGGGATCATGGCGTCCTGGTCCCGTGGAGATATGCCCTGGGGACCCGCTTGCTGATACCGCAGAATAACTCGTAGGAGATGGTGCCCGCGCGTTCCGCCAGCTCTTCGGCCCGGATGCGGGCGCCGGCGCCGTCGCTTCCCAGGAGGGTCACTTCGTCTCCCACGGCCACATCCGGGATATCGGTAACGTCCAGCATGATCCAGTCCATGCACACCGTGCCCGCCACCCTGGCGCGCCTTCCCCTGACCAGGGCCTCCCCCCGGTTGCTGAGGGCGCGGCAGTAGCCGTCGGCGTAACCCACCGGCACGCTGGCTACCAGTGTCCTGCGTCCGGTGACAAAGGTGCGCGCGTAACTGACACTGACGCCTGGCTCGACCCATTTCAGCATGGCGATCCTGCTGGTGAGACGCATCACCGGCCTCAGGTCCATTTTTCCTTCGAAGTGGGCCGAAGGGAGCGCCCCGTAAAGCGCTATGCCGGGACGCACCAGATTGCAGAAGGGAAGGTCGCGGGTGAAGGTGGCGGCGCTGTTGGAGAGGTGGATGTAGGAGGGAGAGAACCCCGCGTTATGCGCCGCTTCCAGGACGCCGGCGAAGATCTCGCTCTGGATGGAGGTGAAGCGACGGCCGTCTTCGTCAAGCTCGTCGGCGGAGGCGAAATGGGAGATGATCCCTTCCATTTCCAGGTTCCTGAGACCCTTCAGCTCCTCCAGGAAGGAGGGCGCGTCCGTATGGTGGATGCCGAGCCGTCCCATGCCGGTGTCCACCTTGAGGTGGATGCGCGCCTTGCGGAAGAGCCTTCCGGCCGCGGCGTCCAGCGCCCTGGCCTGCTCCAGGTTGAAGACCACCGTTGAGATGCCGTAGCCGGCGCATTTGCGCTCCTGGCCGGGATAGATCCCTCCCAGGAGGAGGATCGGCCGGTCTATGCCCGCCTTTCGCAACTGGATTCCCTCGGCCAGAAACGCGACACCGAATGCGGTAACGTCAAGGAGCTCCAGTTCCCGCGATATGTCCATGAAGCCGTGCCCGTAGGCGTCCGCCTTTACCACCGCCAGGATGCCGCAGGAGGCGGGCACGGTCCGTCTGATCTGAAGGTAGTTGTGGCGAAGCGCCGCGAGGTCTATTTCGGCGAGGGTCGGTCTGCTGTCCATTTTCCGCTCCGAATCCGGGTTTATAGAGTCGCTGGTTTTGTATCATGTCAGTCTTTTCCTGTAAAGGCGAAACCCGGAAAAGTCGTTGACTTCCCTGGATAATTCCTTTACGCTGACTTTCGTGTCAGCCAGCTGGGGGAGTTCGCGAGAACTGAGATCCGCGGAAGCGGAGACCCTTTGAACCTGATCCGGTTCACACCGGCGTAGGAAAGCGGCAGAAGATATCCGGAGATAACACTTTCGGGAAGCCGCGGCCTGGCGCCGCGGCTTTTGTTTTTGTAACTGTTCAGAATAGTTTCACATAGGACCACAACTTGCGGTTCCCCCATTTCCCCCCCTCACCCAGCCTTCGGCCACCCTCTCCCACAGGGAGAGGGGCAGGGGTGAGGGGAAAAAGCGCGGACTTGAATGCAGATTATCCTTACGGACTTCGTAGCGCGCGAGGCGATTTATGAAAGGTCTTTACCTCATAACCGACCAGAATGAACGGCTCATGGAGCGGGTTGAGAGCGCCCTTTCCGGCGGCGTCGCATGTCTTCAGTACCGTGACAAGACCACGGACGCCGCGGCGCGCCGCGCCCAAGGGGAAAAGCTCCGGAGTCTGTGCGTCCAGAAGGGGATCCCGTTCATCGTCAACGACGATGTGAGACTTGCCGCCGAGCTCCGGGCCGACGGGGTCCACCTGGGCCAGGACGACGGAGACGTGGCCGGCGCCCGTCTCGCACTGGGCCACGACGCTATTATCGGTGTTTCCACCCACTCGGTGGAAGAGGCGGTCCGCGCGGAGGCGGACGGGGCGGACTACATCGGATTTGGCGCCATGTATCCCACCGGCAGCAAGGATGTGCGTTTTCTGCCGGGGCCCGGCATCCTGGCCGAGGCCCGCAAAAGGGTGCGGATACCCATGGTGGCCATCGGCGGCATCAACCGCGACAATGGGACCCGGGTCATCGATGCCGGGGCCGATGCCATAGCCGTCATATCCGCCGTGCTGTCCCACCCGGAGCCGGGCCTGGCGGCGGCGGAGCTGTCCCTCCTGTTTAACCGCCGGCGCCCCTTTCCACGTGGTTCGACGCTCACGGTTGCCGGGAGCGATTCCGGTGGCGGCGCCGGCATCCAGGCGGACATCAAGACCATAACCCTGCTGGGAGGGTACGCGGCTTCCGTGATAACGGCTCTCACGGCCCAGAACACACTGGGTGTCACCGCCATACACGGCGTCCCCGCGCCGTTCGTGGCGGAGCAGCTGGAGGCGGTTCTCAGCGACATCCCCGTTGATGTGGTGAAGACGGGCATGCTCTTCTCGGCCCCGATTATCCAGGTCCTGGCGGAAAGACTGGCCGCATATGACAAAAAGATACTGGTGCTGGACCCGGTGATGATTGCCAAGGGCGGGAGCAGCCTGGTGGACGATCACGCCGTGGAGGCCCTGGTGGAACGGCTGCTGCCCAAGGCCTACCTGGTTACACCCAATGTTCCCGAAGCGGAGCGGCTGACCGGATTGGCCATCGGTGACCGGGAGTCCGGGGAAGAGGCGTGCCGGAGGCTCCGGGCCCTGGGCGCGCGGAACGTGCTTCTGAAGGGCGGACACCTGCCGGGGCCGGAGGCCTCTGACCTGCTGTTCGATGGCGCAACATTCAGCCTTTTTGCCACCCCCCGCATCGAAACCGCCAACACCCACGGAACCGGGTGCAGCCTGGCATCGGCCATCTCGGCGTTCCTTGCCGGAGGGGAGCCGCTGCCCATTGCCATTGCAAAGGCTAAGGAATTCATCACAACCGCCATCAGTCTCGCCGTCCCCCTCGGGAGGGGGCATGGTCCGGTCAACCATTTCCTGGCAGCCAGGGGGATGGTCCCGGGCTGAAGGATACAGGCCCGGCCGGGCGCGCCAGGCCTGACGCGATATCAACGAGGTATATCCATGACCCAACTAGAGTATGCCCGCAAGGGGATTGTCACCGAAAAGATGAAGCAGGCTGCCTCCGCCGCCGGCGTTGATCCGGAGGATCTGCGCCGGAACATCGCCGAAGGCACGGCCATCGTCTGCCACAACAACAGGCACACGGGCGGCCGTCCCCTGGCCGTGGGCAAAGGCATCGCCACCAGGGTGAACGCCAATATCGGTACCAGCAAGGACGACACCAGCATCGACAAGGAGCTGGAAAAGGCACGCGTGGCCGTGGCCGCCGGCGCCGATTCCATCATGGACCTTTCCACCGGCGGACCCATCGACGAGATCAGGCGGGCGATCATCGCGGAGACGGATGTCTGCATCGGCAGCGTGCCCCTCTACCAGGCCGCCTGCGACACGGTGGTGAAGAAGGGGAAGGCCATCGTTGATATGACCGTCGATGAGATATTCGACGGCATCAGGAAGCACCTGGACGACGGGGTCGATTTCATCACCGTGCACTGCGGCGTGACCTGCGCCACCGTGGAGCGCATGGACCGGGAAGGGCGCATCATGGAGGTGGTCTCCCGCGGCGGATCCTTTACCGTTGCCTGGATGACCCATAACGATGCGGAGAATCCCCTTTACGAGTATTACGACCGTCTCCTGGAACTGGTCAGGCCCTATGACGCGACCCTTTCCCTGGGAGACGGATTCCGTCCCGGGTGTCTGGCCGACGCCACTGACCGGGCGCAACTCCATGAACTGATTATCCTGGGAGAATTGACACAGCGTGCCTGGGACGCCGGAATACAGGTGATGATCGAAGGTCCCGGCCATGTCCCCCTGAACCAGATCGAGGCCAATATCCAGTTGCAGAAGCGCCTCTGCCACGGCGCTCCATTCTATGTTCTCGGCCCCCTGGTCACCGACATCGCACCCGGCTATGACCACATCACCTGCGCCATCGGCGGGGCCATTGCAGCCTCCGCCGGCGCGGACTTTCTCTGCTACGTCACCCCCAGCGAACACCTCTGCCTGCCGACTCCAAAGGATGTCCACGAGGGGGTCATGGCCACCCGCATCGCGGCCCACGCCGCGGACATCGTCAAGGGGTTGCCCGGCGCCATGGACAGGGACATCGCCATGAGCAGGGCGCGCAAGGCCCTGGACTGGGAAACCCAGTACCGCATGGCAATAGACCCGGAGCTGGCTCGTGTCCGGCGCGGCGAATCGGGCGTGGACGAGAGACATGGCGCGTGCACCATGTGCGGCGAGTTCTGCGCCTACAGGATCATGGAGGGGCGGCGTGAAAGAAAAGGGAAAGACGGAAACGGCAAGGGATGCGACTGATACTCAGGACGGCCGGCTGCCCGCTTTTTTCCGCGCCTTTCGCCACCGGAACTACCGGTTGTTCTTTGTGGGGCAAAGTCTCTCCCTGGTGGGCACCTGGATGCAGCTTGTCGCCGTTGGCTGGCTGGTGTACCGTCTTACCGGTTCCGCGCTGCAATTGGGTATCGTCGCCTTTGCCGGACAGATATCCACCCTTGTTCTCCCTCCTTTCGCCGGACTCCTGGCCGACAGGGTTGAGCGGAGGCGCCTCCTCATCTGGACCCAGTCGCTTTTCCTCCTTCAGGCCGCCCTCCTCTCGGCGCTGGTCCTTTCCGGTTCGGTGGAGGTGTGGCAGGTCGCCGCGCTGAGCCTGCTGAACGGGGTAATCAACGCATTCGACATGCCCGCGCGACATTCATTTGTTGCCGACCTGGTTCCGGATCGCGAAGACCTGGCCAACGCCATCCCCCTCAACTCCGCCATGTTCAATTCCGCCCGCCTGGCGGGACCGTCCCTGGCGGGAATCCTCATTTCCCGATTCGGGGAGGGGATCTGTTTTTCCATTAATGCGGCCAGTTATCTGGCGGTGCTGCTGGCCTTGTGCGCCATCAGGCCGCCGGTCTCATCCTCCCGCCGCAAGGGGGACGGCAGGCGTGTCCTGGCCGAGATCGCGGACGGATTCCGCTATGCCGGTAGATCCTTTCCCATCCGATCGGTCCTGCTGCTCCTGTGTCTCCTGAGCCTGACGGTGATGCCCTATTCGACTCTGCTGCCCGCCTTGGCCCGTGATACCCTGCATGCCACATCCGCCAACTATGGCTTCATGGTCACGGCAACCGGCCTGGGTTGCCTGGTCTGCAACATGTTTTTCGCGGCGCGCCGCGATATCAACGGACTCGCCGGTGTCGTCCCGGCCTCGGGAATCGCCACCGCCGTCTGCCTCGGGGCGCTTTCCATGTGCGGCGACTTTTTCGCATCCCTCGTGATACTCTTCTTTCTCGGCCTCTTCTCCATGGCGCAACTGACCGCCAGCAACGTCATACTCCAGACGGTGGTCGATGAGGACAAGAGGGGCCGCGTCATGAGCCTGTATATCATGTCCTTCATCGGCATGATCCCCGTGGGCGGGCTGGTGGCCGGCGCCCTTGCCGAGGGAATCGGCGTGACCTCCACTCTGCTGGGCGGGGCAGGCCTCTGCATGGCGGGGTGCCTCGTCTTTCTGGCGGTCTTTTCAAGGTTTCGTTCCCAACTGGCCGCCATGTACCGGCGTTCTTCTCCTTGATTAAACCTTGAAACGGCGTCTGAACACGCGAAGACGCAAAGAAGCCTGACCTGAAAACGGCTGTTGGACCAGTCTTCCGCGGCGCCCTTTTCGGGTTGATACATTTCCACCCGGAGTACACGAAAGATGATGAACAATCCCCGTCAATCCGCCTTTGAAATCCTTCTGTCCCTGGAAAAGAGCTCTTCTTTCGCCGATGTCCTGGTGGATCGCCAGCTCTCCTCCGGCGCCCTCCATGGCCCTGACCGGGGTCTCCTGACGGAGCTGGTGTTCGGCGTGCTTCGCCGGAGAGGCTTGCTGGATTACATCATAGGAGAATGCTCCACGCAGAAGCTCGCGAAGCTGGAGCGGCCGGTGCTGGTATTGTTACGCCTGGGGCTCTACCAGATGCTTTATCTTGACCGGATTCCGGTCTCAGCGGCGGTTAATGAAACGGTCAGGCTGGCGAAGCGCTTCACGCCGCGGGCGGCAGGATTTATAAACGCAGTTCTCCGCAAGGCGGATCGTACCGGGGACGCCATTCCATGGCCGGACCGGGAGGCCGACCCGGCCGGTTTTCTTGCGGCGCGCCATTCCCACCCGCGCTGGCTGATTGAACAGTGGCGCGCCCAGGTCGGTCCGATGGAGATCGAGCCCCTGGCCGAGGCCATGTCCGGAACACCTCCTCTGACCCTGCGCGCCAACACCCTGAAGATATCAAGGGATGACCTGCTGGCCCTGCTGGCGGAGAGAGGCCACGAAGGGCGGCCGACCCTTTTTTCCCCCTTCGGCGTCCATCTGTCGCGAACTGCCCATCCCTCGACCCTTCCCGGATTTGAGGAGGGTCTCTTCACGGTGCAGGACGAGTCGTCCCAACTGGCGTCCATGTTTCTCTCTCCACAGCCGGGGGAAAGGATCCTCGACCTGTGCGCGGCGCCCGGCGGCAAGGCCACCCATCTGGCCCAGATGATGGAGAACCGGGGTTCGATTCTCGCGTGCGATCGGGATGATGCAAGGTTGCGGCGCGTCCGCGAAAATTCCGCCAGGCTCGGCGTTTCCATCATTGAAACCGTAAAGCTGGATGCCTCCCGTCCCCTGACCGGGCTGGAAGGCCGCCGTTTCCACCGGATCCTTCTGGACGCGCCCTGTTCGGGATTGGGAGTGCTGCGAAGGAACCCCGAGGCGAAGTGGCGGTTGACGCCGGCCGATGCTGGACGCCTGGCTGGTCTGCAAGGCGCGATTCTGCGTGCCGCCGTGGAACACCTTGAGGAGGGAGGGGTTCTTCTATATTCCACATGTTCCACCTCATTGGAAGAAAATGAGCTTCTTGTGGACAATTTTGTTTCAGAACGGAACGATTTTGTGATAGAAGACCTGAACAGCATCTTTCCCGGTTATTCTTCTCTGTTCACCGGAGGCGGTTTTTTCCGTTCCTGGCCGCACAGGCAAGGCATGGACGGTTTTTTCGCCGCCCGCTTGCGGCGCAGGGGAGAACACCTTGCATCGTGATCTGACATCTCTTCCTTTGCCTGCCGGCCCATTGGCCCCGGAGGTTTCATGAAGAAAATTGCACCGTCGATACTTTCAGCCGACTTCGCCCGCCTGGGCGAGGAGATCCGCTCGGTGGAGGCGGCCGGCGCCGATTATATTCACGTGGATGTAATGGACGGCCGGTTTGTTCCGAACATCACCATCGGTCCGCTGGTGGTGGAGGCCGCGAGAAGGGCCACCAGCCTTCCCCTTGACGTCCATCTGATGATCGCCGAACCGGACCGCTATGTGCCGGCCTTTGCCGAGGCGGGAGCGGACCTGGTGGTTGTTCATGCGGAGGCGGCCCTCCATCTGCACCGTACCGTGCAGCTCATCAGATCACTGGGAAGGAAGGCGGGGGTCGCGCTGAATCCGGCCACCCCGCTGGACTGTCTGGAATATGTCCTGGAGGAACTGGACCTGGTCCTGCTGATGACCGTGAACCCCGGCTTTGGCGGCCAGTCCTTTATCGAGGCGTGCCTCCCCAAGATTCAGGCCCTGCGGGGGATGCTGGACAGGCGGGGGCTGGAGACCGAACTGGAGGTGGACGGCGGCGTGAAGACGGACAACATCGACCGGATATCCCATGCCGGGGCCGATGTGTTCGTGGCTGGAAGCGCCGTGTTCGGCAGTGGGGATTATGTCTCGACAATCGCCGAACTGAGGCGGCGCGCCAAGGAGCCGGTTCTGTAACGGGGCGGATGCGCCGCTGGCCGCGGATTGAAATCGAAGCGCCGATTGCAATGTGTTGTGTCTTAAGTTTATTGATGGGAAACAGGGGGAAACCTACAGCGGGTCATGGAAACCAACATCCTCGTCATTGAAGACTCGGAACCCGTACGCAAGGAAATCATACAGACACTGAAGGACTATTCCCTTGCGACATACTACCACGAGGCGGTAGACGGTATCGACGCTCTGAGAATTCTTCTCGAGATCAAAATGGATATCATCATCTGTGACGTGGTAATGCCGCGCCTGGACGGTTTCAGACTCCTGTCCATGGTGCGGGCGCGGGAAGACCTGCGGCATATTCCGATCATCTTCCTGACGGCCCGGGATGACAGGGGCTCGAAGCTCCGCGGGCTGGAGCAGGGGGCGAGCGATTATATCACCAAGCCCTTTGACGCCGCGGAAATGGTCGCCAGGGTAAGAATCCATCTGCAGATAAAGCGGTTGCAGGAGGAATTGCGTCAGGCCAACGAACAACTGAAGCTGGTTTCCCATACCGACCACCTGACGGGGCTTTTCAACCGTCGTTACCTGATGGATATTCTGGACAGGGAGCTTTCCAGGGTCAAGCGCAACGGCGGCGTTCTCTCCCTTATGATTCTCGACATCGATTACTTCAAGGAGATTAATGACCGGTACGGCCATCAGGGCGGGGACATCATCCTGGCGGAGGTTTCTTCATTGTTTCGCCAGGAACTGCGCGTGTACGATACCGCGGCCCGTTACGGGGGGGATGAGTTCGTCGCCGTGATTCCCAACGCGTCGCTTCCCGAAGCCACAGCCGTTGCGGAACGTGTCCGGGGCGCAATAGAGAGGACCCGTTTTTCCGATACCCTGGATGGAGTTAAGCTTACCGTAAGCATCGGGATTTCTGTCTATCCCTCCCCGGGCATGGTAACAGTGGAGGACCTGATCCGTGAGTCTGACGGCGCCCTCTACCGGGCCAAGGCGGCCGGCAGAAACCGTGTAGATGCGTCCGCGCGCAGGGTGTCCCGGACTGCCTAAGGTATGTGACGGAAGGTTTGGCGAAAGAGAGAGACCTGCCGGGTTTTTGAAACCAGGCAGGTCTTTTTTTTTCAGAATGGATACCCCAGCCCGACAAACACCGCCGGGCCTTCGTTGCCGAAGCCTATGTCAACGCGGCCGACTATATTCGGTCTGACAACGGCGCGGAAGCCGATGCCGGGGTTGAACTCGAAATTGATGGTCTCCGCCTGGTCAATGGACTCCATTACCGATCCGAAGTCGATAAAGGGGGCGATCTCCCAGTCGGTGTTGACATTGAAAAGGCGCCAGCGGAAGAGCCGGATCCGTTCTTCCAGGTTGAGCAGGAGGTAGCTGCTGTCGATGAAGCGATTGCGTCCGTAACCGCGCAGGGTCGTCTCCCCCCCGAGGATGCTGCGTTCCAGGAAAGGAACTTCATTGCCCAGTGTCTGGTTGTACACAATCCTTCCTACGGTTATGTACCTGGCGTCCGCCAGAGGCATGTATCCTTTCAGTTCCATTTCGTAATGCCGATAGTCGCAACTGCTTCCGAGGGCCTTCAGGCTGTTTTCGATGGATGCCTTGGCGTATATGCCGCGGGTCGGCATGTCTCGCGCATCCAGGGTGCTGTATATGATGGCGAGTTTCTGGGCGTGGGCGGTGAAACCGTTCAGGCCGGGCACTTCCTGCGGGGTATACCGGTCTTTGGTGAAGGGGATTGAGGTGACGGCGCCTTTGCCTATGCTCACTTTCCGGATGCGCTCCCCGAACTGGATGTGCAGGTTTTCAGTAATGTCATACCCTATGGTGGCGGTGAATCCGTACTCGTCATCGGCGTAGTTGGTCTCGTTATCCGTGGAGCTTTTGGACTGGAATCCATAGAACCGAGCGGAGCCGTCGCTGAAGCCGTAGGGGAAGAGGAAGATCTCCAGCCTGCCGTCCATCAGGGTCTTGTCGCGAAACTTGATCTCGTAATCCTGGTTTACCTTGGTCGACTTGGACAGGTTCATCTCCCAGCTGCGGTTGGGTGACGGATAGAAAGCCCCGTACACGCTGACCGTGGTTCCGAAGTTCTTGTTCTGGTTGATCTGGGGCGCGGCCAGGGTGCTGACCTCGTCCTTTGAATTATGGAGCAGGAAGGCGGTGAGCGCGCCCACGGTGATTCCTTCGTTGGGACTGGTGGCGATCACGGGCAGAGGGATGGTCACCGTCTTGACCGGGTCCGGGAAGCTCTCGTTGGTAATCGGATAAGGGAGGTATTTCCTCGGTGTCATCGAGGTGCAGGCTGTCAGGCTGAGCAGAAGGATCAGAACAAACAATATTCTCATGGCGTTTCCTGGAAAATTTTTCCGCGCAATTTACCCGGTTTTCATCGAGATATCAAGACGAAAGGACTAAAGAACCCGTGAGTCGAGGTCAGGGCGGTTCACGGGGCCGGACGGTTGTCGCGGGTCGTTAGTACTCTGTAACGTTTTAAACCAATCCCCCTCAGTCCCCCCTTCTCAGGGGGGAAGCCTTGAGGCCTCCCCTGAGAAGGGGAGGTTTGGAGGGGTTGGACTCGAAAGAATAAACGTTAAGCCCAGATGATCATTCCTGGTTCGTACAGGGGGCCGATCCGTGGGTGCTTCGGCATAATCCGCACCGCCAGTCCCAGGCGCCCGCACACACGGCATTCCACTTCGCCGCTGAAGCGGTAGAGGCCTTCCTTCACCTGCTCCATGCGGGTGAGAGGGGTCTCCTCTCCATCGACAATAACATCCCCTCCGTCCAGAATCCCTGAATAGACGGTGACGGAAAGTTCCTCCACCGGGATTTCCCCCGTTACTACGCTCACTTGCACCCGTATGTGGGCGCCCACGGGGATCTCGCCTGCGGTCGAGGCTTCCACTTCCTCCACGCGCGCCTGGCTCCAGAGCCTTCGCATCTTCTCTTTCCAGCCGGACAGATCGCGGGCCAGGGATTGATGGTTTTCATCAAGGGCCTTCCATGACTCGAAGGCAGGAAGATAAAAACTGTCCGTATATTCCTGCAACATCCTTTCGGTGCTGAATACCGGGCAGAGGGATTCGATGGATGCCTTCATGCGCGCCAGCCAACCCCTGGGTATCCCATCACCGCCCCGGTCGTAAAACAGGGGAACGACCTCCTTTTCCAGCAGGTCGTAGACGGCGCGGCTTTCAATCTCGTTCTGGTATTCGATGTCCTCGTAGACCTCGCCCTTGCCGATGGCCCAGCCGTTGTCGCCACGATATCCCTCCGGCCACCAGCCATCCAGCACGCTCATGTTGAGCCCGCCGTTGAAGGCGACCTTCATGCCGCTGGTGCCGCTCGCCTCCAGGGGCCGACGGGGCGTATTGAGCCAGACATCCACGCCCTGCACCATGCGCCTGGCAACCGCCAGGTCGTAATCTTCAATGAAAATGATCCGATGGCGGAACCGTCCTTCCATAGAGAGTTGATGAATCTGGCGTATATACTCCTTGCCTTCGAAGTCGGCCGGATGGGCCTTGCCGGCGAAGATTATCTGCACTGGACGCGACGTATTGTTGAGAATCCGTTCCAGGCGGCCCAGGTCCCTGAAAAGAAGGGTTCCTCGCTTGTAGGTGGCGAAGCGCCTGGCGAATCCGATGGTAAGCGCCTCCGGATCCAGGGCTTCATCGGCGGATGCTATCTCCTTGGCGGTTGCGCCCACATGGAGGAGGTGCTCCTTGAGTCGCTTGCGGGCAAAGGTCACGAGGCGTTCCCGGCACCTTTCGTGGGTGCGCCATAGCTCGGCCTCGGGCACCTGCTGGATCTTTTTCCAGAAATCGAAATCGGTAGGGTCGTCGAGCCAGCGGGTCCCCAGGTACCGGATGAGGAGCCCGGACATCTCGCTGGAAAGCCAGGTCTTGGTGTGGACGCCGTTTGTGATGGAGGTAAGGGGAAAACGCTCTTCCGGAAGTTCCGGCCAGATATTTTTCCACATTTTCCGTGATACCCTGCCGTGCAGGCGGCTCACGCCGTTATAGTGGCCGGACAGGCGAAGGGCCAGGACCGCCATGCAGAATGTTTCATGGCCGTCTTTCGGATTCTGCCGTCCCAGGCCCAGGAACTCTTCGCGGGAGAGGCCCAGCCCCCGGTAGTATGGCCCCAGATATTTTTCCACCAGTTCCGGGGGGAAATGGTCGATACCCGCCTGCACCGGTGTGTGGGTGGTAAAGACGTTGCTTGCGGCCACCATCTCTCTTGCTTCTGAGAAGGAGAGGCGCTTTTCATCCATAAGCAGACGAATGCGTTCAAGGGCCAGAAATGCCGAATGCCCTTCGTTTATGTGGCAGATCGCGGGAGTGATGCCCAGCTTTCCCAGGGCCTGGATGCCCCCTATTCCCAGGAATATTTCCTGCTTGATCCGCATCTCCTGGTCTCCGCCGTAAAGTTGCGCAGTGATCTTGCGATCCTCCCAGGCGTTTCTCTCCAGGTTTGTATCGAGAAGGTATAGAGGGGTCCTGCCCACCTGGACCTTCCAGATGTGGGCCGCCACCCTCCGGCCATCCAGTTCCATGATGATGGTGTGGGGTATCCCCTCAGTATCCCTCTCCAGCCTGAGCGGCATGTTGTAGAAATCGTTTTCCGGGTAGAACTCCTGTTGCCAGCCCTCGATGTTCAGATATTGGCGGAAATAACCCGATCGGTAAAGGAGCCCTACCCCGACGAGGGGAATGCCCAGGTCGCTGGCTGATTTCAGGTGGTCGCCCGACAGGACCCCCAATCCTCCCGAATAGATGGGGATGGATTCGTGCAGGCCGAATTCCATGGAAAAATAGGCGATGGAGCAGTGCTTTTCACCGTTGCGGCTCTTCTGGTACCAGGTTTTGCCTTCCATGTAGCCCCTGAAGCGCTCCTCCACCCGCTGCAGATCGGCCAGGAACCCGTCGTCTTCCCTGAGCTCGTTCAGCCGGTTCTGTTGCAATACCCCCAGCATTTTTACCGGATTGTGGCGGGTCTGACGCCATAAATCCCGGTCGACCCTCCGGAACAGCTCGATGGCGTCCGGTTCCCAGGTCCACCAGAGGTTGTAGGCCAGCGTCTTCAGGCCCGAGAGCTCCTCGGGAAGCGAGGGGACTACGGTAAACCGGTGCAGTTTCCTTGAAAGATCCATGTAAATACATCTCCTTGTGCGGGACGCGCGCGTCGGGCGGCGCGCTCATGAAAAACGGGGTGTCAGGCACGCGAATTATTCCTTTTCTCCGGTTTTTCGATGCCGAATTTTTCCAGGCGGTACTGGAGTGTCTTGTATGTCATGCCCAGCAGGGGCGCGGCCTTGCCTATAACCCATCCGGCGCGTTCCATGGCCTTGATGATCAGGTCACGCTCCAGGTCCTCGAAGGAGATCCCTTCTGGGGGGAACTCGAAGGAGAGGCAACTCTCAGGGGCGCCTTCCCGGTGGATCTCGGCGGGAAGGTCCTCCGGCTGGATATAGTCGCTTTCCGTCATGAGCACTCCCCGCTCGACCATTGACTCCAGCTGGCGGACGTTTCCCGGCCAGGAATAGTCCATGAGCAGCTTCATGGCAGGCCTGGAGATTCCCTTTACTTGAACGCATGATGCCGCTGCGTATTTTCTGACGAAATAATCGGCCAGGGCGATGATGTCGCTTCCCCGCTCCCGCAGCGGCGGCAGATTGATGCGGATCACGTTCAGACGGTAGAAGAGGTCCTCCCGGAAAAGGCCCTTGCGGATCTCCTGCTCCAGGTCCTTGTTGGTGGCGGAGATGATGCGCACATCAACCGGAACGGAGGTCTTGCCCCCCACGCGCCGGATCTCCCGCTCCTGGATGGCGCGCAGCAGTTTGGCC
>CAZFCG010000055.1:0-23893 GCA_964517595.1 uncultured Geobacter sp.
AATCTGAACTGAATCTGAACGCAATATTGACCATGCTATTCATTTACAGTTCCTTGGACCCTGCGGCCGGTTTCAACGCCGGAAGGAGTAACTGAAATGGTAACGCAACATCCTGACACCAGGCTCCGGATCATGAATGCAGCGGCGGCCATCTTCGCCGAGCACGGCTTCGCGGCAACTACCATACGCATGATCTGCGGCCTGGCCGGGGTAAACCTTTCAGCCGTCAACTATCACTTCGGCTCCAAGGAAGGGCTCTACTGCGAGACCATCCGCCATCTCCGGGAAACGGCCTACGAGAGGTATCCCCTCACCTGGGGGCTCTCCCCCGACGCAGGGCCGGAGGAGCAGCTCCTCGCCTATATCCGCTCCTTTCTGCTGCGCACAACGTGCGACGAAAGCAACATGGTGTTCGGCAAGCTGGTAATGCGTGAGATGTCCCAGCCCACCAGCGCCCTGGACATGATGGTCGACGAGGGAATCCGCTCCCTGTTCGGGCGCCTGGTGGATATCACGCGAACGCTCATGGGCGAGGGGGCGAGGGAAGAAAGCGTGCTGGCTTGCAGCCGGGGCGTCATCAGCCAGTGCCTTTTCTTCCTTTTCAGCAAAGCCGTTATTGACCGCATGTCGCCGGAACACAGATTCGACACCACGGACGTGGACATGATATCTGGACAGATCCTCTCTTTCAGCCTCCATGCCATCCACGGAATGGCGGCGGAAGAAAGCCCGCTCCCTGAAAAGGAAACCGATGGAAGGTGAACGCGTTCAGCCGGTAAACAAGTGGCTCATAACCCTGACGGTAATGATCCCCGCATTCATGGAGATCGTTGACACATCCATCGCCAATGTGGCGCTCCCCCACATGCAGGGGAACCTCAACGCGGGGACCGATGAGGTCACCTGGGTTCTCACCTCCTACCTCATAAGCAACGCGGTTATCATGCCCATGACCGGCTGGCTGGCCAGGATGTTCGGCCGGAAGCGCTTTCTCATCTCCTGTATCATCATGTTCACCTTCGCCTCTTTTCTGTGTGGAATGGCGCCTAACCTGGCCTCGCTGGTAGTCTTCCGCATCCTGCAGGGAGCGGCCGGGGGCGCGCTGATACCCATGAGTCAGGCAATCATGATGGAATCATTCCCCACCCACGAAGGGGGAATGGCCATGGCCATATTCGGCATCGGCGCCATGTTCGGCCCGGTGGTAGGCCCTACGCTGGGCGGATGGATCACGGACAACATGTCCTGGCGCTGGATCTTCTACATCAACATCCCCGTAGGCGTCATCGCCGTTATCATGGCCAAATACTTCATATTCGACCCGTCCTACCTGAAGCGGCACAAGGCGGCCATCGACTACTGGGGTCTGGCCCTCCTGACCCTGGGAATCGGCTCACTGCAGGTGGTGTTGGACAAGGGGCAGCAGGACGACTGGTTCAATTCCTCATTCATTATCACCTTTTCCATAATTTCGGTAATATCGCTCATCCTCTTCGTCTACGCAGAACTGAAGCACGAACACCCCATAGTCAACCTGCGGCTCTTCAGGGACGGCTCCTTCGCCTCGGGCAATTTCATAATGTTCATGGTCGGGTTCTGCCTCTATGGTTCGGTGGTGATGCTTCCCCTCTTTCTCCAGACGATGATGGGATACAGCGCCACCATGGCCGGTCTGGTCATGGCGCCGGGCGGGGTGGCATCCGTCATCGTCATGCCCCTCGTGGGCGCCTATATCCAGCGGCGCAGCGGCAGATGGATTATCCTGCTGGGCCTGGCGCTCGGCGCTGTTTCCCTCTTCTACATGCGGGATTTCACCCTGGAGGCGTCCTATTGGGATTTCATGTGGCCCCGCGTCATGCTGGGAGCGGCCCTGGGAATGATCTTCCCGCCCCTGACCCGGCTCACCCTGGCCAACATCCCCAAGGTGGAGATGGGTAACGCCACCGGCATGTACAATCTGCTGCGCAATATCGGCGGCAGCGTGGGCATCGCCCTGTCCGCCACCATGCTGACCCGCCTGGCCCAGTTTTATCAGGCGAACCTGGTGGGGCACGTGAACCAGTTCAATCCTCTGTTTCAGTCGCGGTTCAGGGAACTGACGGAGGCCGCGACGGTAAAGGGTATGGATGGGCTATCCGCACAAAAGGCGGCGCTGGGAATCCTCTACAGGATCGTGGAGCGGGAGTCAGGTATTCTGGCCTACACCTACATCTTCTGGGTCCTGGGAATCTCGTTTCTGGTGATCATCCCCTTCCTCTGGTTTCTGAAAAAACCGCGATACGCCCCATGACGGCCGGGTCGCTCCGAACCCGGACCCGTCAAACGGAGCGCAGCTGCAACACGCCGCTCAACCTATCACTCACCGTTCCACCGGCCCGTCTCCAGCGGACGCAAGGGGAACGGACAGGGAGGACATATATGGCAAGAAGAATACTCGTCACCATCTGCTGCGCAACGCTCCTTCTGACAAGCGCCGCCGATGCGGAAACCCTGACCCTGCGGGAATGCCTGCGCATGGCCGCGACAGCCAACCCCGACCTGAAAGTGGCCGCCTTTGATGAAAAGGTAGCGGCCGAGGGGATCGGTGCGGCGCGGAGCGGCTACCTGCCCCGCCTTGACTTCCAGGGAGGCTACACCGTGCAGCAGGATCCGCAGTCGATGATCATCCAGGACATGAACTTGAGAATGAGAACCCAGCAGGAGAGTTACGGCCATTTCACCGTTGCCGCCGAACAGACCATCTACGACTTCGGACGGACATCGGCCCGCTTCGAGAGGTCCATGGCACTCAGGGACGCGGCTTCCTTCAGCTACACGGCCCGCGAGCAGGATGTATTCCTCCGGGTGGTCCGGGCCTACTACGGCGTTCTCGAGTACGAAAGACTGCTCCAGTCTGCGGAGGAGGAGGTCGTCCAGATGACCGACCACATGCGTGTGGCGAAGAACCTCTTTCAGCAGGGGGTGGTAACCCGCAACGACCTGCTCCAGGCCGAGGTGGAACTGGCCGCCAGCAGGCAGCGTCGTCTCATCGAGGCAAACCGGGTGGCCAACGGCCGCCTCTACCTCAATTACCTCATAGGCAGGCCCGCCTCATTTCGCGTCGATCTCCGGGACGTCTCCGAAGGGGCAGCCGGAGCCGGGAAGGAAAACAGCTCCGGCTTCGACCCGGACGCCAGGGCGGAGGTCAAGGCCATAAAAAAGGGCATCCTCGCCGACGACCTGACCGTCAGGGAGATGAAGAGCTTCTATTACCCGGAACTGTTCGCGCGACTGGGTGCGGATTATGTTCAGAACGACAGGGTTTCGGAACAGGCAATACTCTTTGCGGGCGTAGGCCTTCGCGTCAACCTCTTCGACGGTCTGGCCACCACATCCCGCTACCGTCAGGCGGTACAGTCCAGGTCGCGGGGAGAAGAAAATCTCAGGACGCTCAAAGAGCAGATCCGGCTGGAATACGACACGGCCATCAACGACCTCCGCATTGCCGCCGAGAGGATCGAGACTGCGCGCACGGCGGTAAGGCAGGGAGAGGAAAACCTGCGCATCAACAAGGATCGCTACCAGGAACATGTGGGCACGGCCACGGACGTTATTGACGCGCAGACACTTCTCACCAAAATCAGGACGGAATACTACCGGGCAATCTTCGACTACCAGGTGGCGGTAGCCCGGATACAGAAAGCAAAGGGTGAGCTGTAACCCATTTCACGGAGGATTCAGATGTCTGAAGAAAACACAACCAGCCCCGCCGAGCGGGAAAGCAAACCACCCGCCCCCGGCAAACGCGGCGGCAAACGGAAAAACGCGGGCATTGTTCTCATTCTGCTGATAGCAGCCGCGTGCATATTCGGCATGCGTCTCTGGATCAAAAGCAAGACCCACGTGGAAACCGATAACGCATTCATCGAGTCACACGTATATTCCATATCATCTCGCGTGCCGGGAAATGTGTCCCGCGTCATGGTCCGTGACAACCAGTTCGTCAGAAAAGGGGACCTCCTGCTGGAACTGGACCCGGTAGATTACCGGCTCCGCGTGGAGAATTCCGCGGCCCAGCTGGACATGGCGAAAAACGAGACATCCGGCGCCTACGCCCAGGTGGACGCTGCAAAGGCGGCAGCCGCCTCCGACCGCGCCAGGTTGAACCAGGCGGACCTGGATCTTGCCAGAGGGAGGGCTTTGTTTCAGCGCGAGGTCATACCGAAAGAACAGCTGGACAGGCTCGAAACCGCCCGCAAGGTGGCGGCGGCCCGGCTCGCGGAATCGGAAGGTTCGGTGCGCAAGGCCCAGGCCCTCCTGGGGCTCACTGGCGCGGGCGGCAGGGACGCCCAGATAGAAAAGAAACGGGTAGAGCTGGAAGAGGCCAGGACCAGCCTCGCCTACACGAAGGTATATGCGCCGGCTAACGGCTACATCACCAGGAAGTCGGTGGAACAGGGGAACAACATCCAGGCGGGCCAGCCGCTGATGGCGCTGGTGGCCCTTGATGAGGCATGGGTTACGGCCAATTACAAGGAAAGCCAGTTGACCCATGTAAGACCGGGGCTGAAGGTGGAGTTCGGGGTGGACACCTATCCGGGCGTGACCTTCAGGGGAAAGGTGGACAGCATCATGGCTGGCACAGGAGCGTCCTTTTCTCTTCTCCCCCCGGAAAACGCCACAGGCAACTATGTGAAAGTGGTGCAGCGCATACCGGTAAAGATCCTGGTCGACTCCGCCAGCGACCCCAGGCGCCTGCTTCGGGTGGGGATGAGCGTGACTCCGGTCATCCTGACGGACAGAAAACTGGGCGATATCCTGAAAGACCCATTCCGCTGAAACCTCAAAACAAAAACGGCCCGTAACGGGCCGTTTTTCGTAATGGAAAATCCATGCGAAGCGCAACTACTGGTTGTGGACGAGGATCGTCTGGGCGGGCATGGGCGAAGGAAAACCAGCGGCGGCAAGGGCTTCGCGGATCATGCGGTTGCCGTCGAAGTACACCTGCCAGTAGTCATCGTTGTGGCAGAAGGGACGAACGGCAAGAACCGGGCCCACCAGGTTGAACTCGAGGATTTCCACCTGGACCGGGGGATCCGCAAGCACGTTGGGCACGGTCGCCAGTTTTTCGCGTAACAGCCGCATGGCCTCGACGTGATCGGCGCTTCCGGCCAACTGGCATTTCAGCTCCACCCGCCGGAAAGGATTGGTGGTGAAATTCTGGATCGTATCGCCGAAGACCTTTCCATTTCCGATCATGGTATTGATGTTATCCATCGTATTGATGGCAGTTACAAACAGCCCTATCTCCTTTACCGTCCCGGTCACACCGGCGACGGTGACGAAATCCCCCACCTTGAAAGGCCTCAAGACAATAAGGAAAACACCAGCGGCAAGGTTTGCGAGAAGCCCGCTCCAGGCCGCGCCCACGGCAATGCCCACGCCGGCCACCAGCGCCGCGAATGTAGTCGTCTGAACACCGAAGTAGCCGAGAATGGCCACCACCAGAATAATGTTCAGGGTTACGGCCACAAAGTTGCCGATGTAGCGGATCAGGCTCGGATCGATCTGCTGCTTCTCGAAGGCCTGCTGCAGAAGTCGTCCCACCAGACCGATCAGCCAGCGGCCCACGATCCAGAATACTATGGCGGCGGCGATCTTTACGCCGATCTGCGCGGCATAGGTTACGACCAGTTCCTGATAATGACCGATGTTTTCCATGTTCAATCCTCCCCTGTAGTTTTGTGTCCGGACACGCGCGACCGCGCTGTCAGCAACAGAACAATAATGAAAGAATACATCACAATATCTTTTTTGCCATATGTAGTTTTGCCCGACCCGTGAGCTTGTAAAAAACGCAATCCGGCGCATAATTTGAATCAGGAGAAAGCATGATCCTGTTTTCCGGAAATTCAGCAATCGGTAAAAGAAAGGGGGTAAACATGTTCAAGCCAACCAAAATCCTCGCGCCCACTGATATGTCAGCCCATTCCGACAAAGCCGTCAAACAGGCGATTGATATCGCCCGCCAGTTCGGCGCCGAACTCTATCTCCTCCATGTGATCCAGGACCCTGTCCAACAGTGCACCATCGACTACTCTGTCAGCGAAGGCCTTTTGATGCAGTTAAAAAACGAGATGATGGAAGCGGCGGAAAAGGGCATCCGCGGACAGATTGAGAAATTTCCCGAGGCAAAGGAATTGACCGTTACCACCGATGTGAAGTCAGGCACGCCATATGACATGATCCTGCAGGAAGAGGCCGAAAGAGGGATCGATCTGATCGTAATATCCTCACTCGGCGCCACGGGGTTGGCCAAATATCTGATGGGAACCGTTGCACGGCACGTCCTGCTCGGGGCGAAATGCTCGGTCCTGCTGGTCAAATAGCGAAAATCAGCTTTCTCCTTCCACTCATGCCGGCCGGAAAACCTGGCCCTCATTAAAGCCCTTGGTAGCGGGGCTTTTTTTATTCGCCTGAAAAAAAAGAGGGGCGTGATACCGGTCCTCCACGACCTGAATCACACCCGTCTTTATATTCCATGAACCGCAACAACCCCGGCCCTCCACGACCCGGATTATATCAGTCCATCTATTCGTGAAATCCATCTCACCCTCGGGGGGCTCCTCGGAAGTATGTTTAAATTTGTCGTATTCATATTGTTCCCTTTTCAGAACATGCAAGGCGGGGCGAGTCCCGGATTCCTTCAGGACTCGCCCCGAGATGTATGTCATGAAATCACATGATATTCACGGCCTGCTACTTCAGCGTGTCGATACCGCCGGTGGACATGTAGCCGTCCGCCATTGCATCGGCCACGTCGTACGCCTTCTTGGCCGACTTGAGGGCCTTCAGGACCTTCTCCGGATATGCCGGGAGAGACCTGATGCGGGCGCCGCAGGCATCGTGAATAGCGTTGACGATGGAGACGTGCGGGGAGGTCAGAGGACCTTCGCCGACGCCCGCCTGGCCGAACGCGCCGTCTGGACGAGGGGTTTCAACATAGATGAGTTCTATGTTGTCCGGCACGTCCTTGATGAACGGGAAGCCGGAACCGATGAGGGTGGTGTGCTTCTTCAGGTCTTCGAAGTCCTCGGTGAGGGCAAGACCGATGCCCTGTACGAGGCCGCCGTATACCTGACCGTCAACGGTGCCGCGGTTGGTGATGGTGCCGTTGTCGCCAACGTAGGTCATCTTCACGACTTCAACCTTACCGGTGGTGATATCAACGGCGACTTCGGAACAGAACAGAGCGTACATGTAGATACAGAAAGGCTTGCCGATTCCGTTGTCGTCCTGATGTGTACACGGGGTAGTCCAGCTGCCGGTGTACTTGGTTTCAATCTTTTCCTTGACCATTTCGTCATAGGTACGGAATGTGCCGTCCGCTTTCTTCATTGCGTCGAGCAGCAGTCTGCATGCCGCTACGATAGCGTTGCCGGTAACCACGTTCTGACGGCTGCCGCCGGAAGGTCCTGCGTTCGGGTGGAGGCTGGTGTCGTTCATGGACAGCTTGATCTGCGAAGGTTTCAGGTTGAGGGCGCGCAGCGCCTCGTGGGCGAATGCCACGGTAGCCATATCGGAACCCTGTCCATGATCTTCCCATGCATTGCCGATCATCACGTCGCCGTTGGGGAGCAGTTCAGCCCAGGCGTTGGAGGTGTCGGGGCCGTCAAGACCGCAGCCGTAGATACCGAGGGAAACGCCCACGCCACGCTTGATGGTGTCGGTGGACTCAAGCTTGGCCTTGGCTTTTGCTTCCTGGTACTTGGGACGCATGAGGTTGAACATCTCTTCGAAGCAGAATACTTCCGGAACCTGGCCGGTCGGGGTGGTTGCGCCCGGACGGTAGATGTTCTTAAAGCGGAATTCAAACGGGTCAAAACCAGCTTTGCGCGCCAATTCGTCAACAATGGATTCGCCGAACATGAATGCCTGCGGAGAACCGTAAGCGCGGAACGCGGAACCCCAGCCGTGGTTGGTGCAAACGGTGTGGCCTTCGGTGTTCAGGTTCGGAATGTCATAACCGGCGCCGACGAACTGCTGGCCGCGCAGGGTGACCAGGTCGCCGAATTCGGAATAGGGGCCGTGGTCGAGATCCCAGCTTGCGTCGATGGCGAGCAGCTTGCCTTCCGCGTCGCAGGCGATTGTGCCCCTGAGATAGGAAGGTGAACGCTTGCCGGTGTAGGTCTGCTGCTGATACCAGTCATAACCCAGGAAGCATGGACGGCCGGTAGCCATGGCAGCGGCGCCTACCAGCGCTTCCATGGTCGGGCTGAATTTGTAGCCGAAGGTTGCGCCCGTGGGATTCTGTACGAGGACGATCTGATCGGGCTCGACACCCAGGCCCGGGGCGATCATGAACAGGTGCAGGTGGATACCGATGGACTTGGAGTGGATGACAACCCTGCCCTGGTCATCGATATAGGCGAATCCGACATCCGGCTCTATGGGCATATGGGGCTGACGCTGCAGGTAGTATTCAGCGGTGAAGGTATGCGCCGCCTTTTCGATAATCGGTTTTACATCCGCGCCTTTTTTGCCGTAGCAGGTGTAATAGACGTTCGGCGTGCCCGGGTGGATCTCGATGGCGTCTTCGGCCATGGCGGCCGGAGCGTTCATGTATGCGGGCAGGATTTCCAGGTCGACCTTGACCTTTTCGGCCGCCGCCTTGGCGTTTTCCTTGGTGTCGGCGCATACGATGGCCACAACGTCGCCGTACTGGTAGATCTTGTCATCGTTAAGGATCGGACGATCCCAGCCGTCACCCTTGTTGGTCGGGAAGGTGATCAGACCGGTGATGCGGTTCTTGCCCTTGACGTCCTTGTGGGTAACGACCTTGAACACGCCCGGCATTTTTTCGGCTTCGGAGGTATCGATGCCTTTGATGATGGCGTGGGAAACCTTGGGCTGAACCAGGGCGCACTGCAGGGTGTTCTCGGGAAGCTGGGTAGACATGTCCTCGCCGAAGTCCCAGAGGCCGCATGCCTTGGCGACAAAGGTGGGGCGGGGCATACGCGTGCCGTAGACCCTGCCGTCAGCCGGCTGTTTGTATTCGAGGGCGGATTCAGACATTTCGCCGCGAAGAACCTTGGCGGCGTCCATGACCGCGTCGACGATCATGATGTAACCGGTGCAGCGGCAGGCGTTGCGATACTTCTGGAACCAGTCGCGAACGTCTTCACGGGTCGGTTTCGGATTTTCGTCAAGGAGCGCCTTGGCGGAAACGATGAAACCGGGGGTACAGAAACCGCACTGAATGGCGTGATGGAAGATAAACGCCTTCTGCAGCGGATGGAGGTTAAGCGGGGTACCGATCCCTTCAATTGTTGTGATCTCGGAAAAGTTGTCGATACGCTTCATCTTCGTGACGCAGGAACGGATCAGCTTGCCGTTCACGATCACGTTGCAGGCGCCGCACTGGCCGGTGCCGCAACCAACTTTGGTTCCGGTCAGATGAAGCTGCTTGCGCAGAACATCAGACAGGAGGGCTTCCTGGTCAACGATCAGCGTCCGTTGTACGCCATTGACATTGAGAACCTTCTTAATCATACTTTCTCCTCCTTTTGGTATGTTTAGACGGGCAGTGCCCGGTTAAACGCGCGTTCCATGGAAGGCCGCCCGGGGGCGAAAACAAAAAACCCGCGGCGATACCGAGTATTAGCCGGTATCATTGCGGGTTTCGTTGGGTCCGCGGGAAGCGGAGGACGAAATAAGCGCCTGTCCTGATTTTTTGTCTTCGTGCCGCCGGGTGGCTACCCGGTTGCCGGATATGTTTTACTCATATTGAATTCCAGCAAAATCACGGTGTTCGTTATTTATCATATTACATATCGGGCTTGCAAGCGATATTTCAACCATAATGAAAATTACACTAGGAGATATGTCCGCATAATTTTTACGCTATTAATCACTATATATTTCGACATTGGTTATAGAGCTAATTTAACCCATAATATCAAATATTTTAAAAAGTGTACTGCAATACACTTTTGATTCTATTTTTTCCGGTTTTTGCCAAGCATCCCGGTTTTTTTATTTTTATTTAATATACTATACAACGGCACAGCCGATGCGCATTTTCGACAACAGGAAACGTTTTTTCATTTAAATAAATTTCTGCAGTACGACAAGGGACAATCCAGATTGCGCCGCCCTTATTCCATATACACAGGGAAAATACCCAAACGAATCCCTTGACATGATTGCGACGAACTGCTACGTTCGAGCCCAGCAGTTTAAGAAGCAGGAATAAAACGTCATCGTAAGCCCCGGAACCAACCGGGGTTTTTTTTGTAACCTCACACCATACAAGGAGTTTCATGAATTTTCAGACATTTGCTTTTCATCCCAGCGTAGCGGCGGGAATTACTGCCGCGGGCTACGCAACCTCCACCCCCATCCAGAGCCAGACCATCCCACCCATCATGGCAGGACGCGACGTAATGGGCCTGGCGCAGACCGGTACGGGCAAGACCGCTGCCTTCGCCCTGCCGATCCTCCATCGTCTGATGACAGGCGAGCGAGGCAAGGTGAGGGCGCTGATTGTGGCGCCCACCCGCGAACTGGCGGAACAGATTCATCAGTCCATACAGGTCCTGGCCGGAAACACCCGGCTTCGCGGCGTGACGGTCTATGGCGGCGTCAAGATCAATCCACAGGCCGAAAAGATCAAACGGGGTGCGGAAATCGTCGTTGCATGCCCGGGAAGACTTCTCGACCACATCAGCCAGGGGACGATCAACCTCTCCCACCTGGAATTTCTGGTGCTGGACGAGGCGGACCAGATGTTCGACATGGGCTTTCTCCCTGATATCAGGCGCCTGCTTCGCCATGTGCCGGCAAAACGGCAGACGCTCCTTTTTTCCGCCACCATGCCTGCGGATATCCGCAAACTCGCCTCGGAGATACTCACCGATCCGGTTACGGCGCAGGCAGGCTCTCCCGGAACCGCGGTAACGGTCAGCCACGCTCTCTACCCCGTTGCACAGCATCTGAAAACACCCCTCCTTCTGGAGATGATGAGACGCACAGACACCGACTCGGTACTCGTGTTCACCAAGACAAAACATCGGGCGAAGCGAGTCGGTGAACAACTGGAAAAGGCCGGCTTCCGCGCCGCGTCCCTCCAGGGCAATCTCTCGCAGAACCGCAGGCAGGCCGCTCTGGACGGGTTTCGCGACGGGACCTTCCAGATACTGGTAGCTACCGACATCGCGGCGCGCGGCATCGACGTGTCCCAGGTATCCCATGTCATCAATTACGACATGCCGGACACGGCGGAGGCGTACACTCATCGAATCGGACGCACCGGACGCGCCGCAAGGACAGGTGATGCATATACAATGTCCACCAGTGATGACGCCGTCATGATAAGAACCATAGAGCGCCTCCTGAAAGCGCCCCTCGAACGCCGCGCCATCGAAGGCTTCGACTATTCAGTGCCGGCGCCGCAGCGAGATGCGGAATTCGCCCGTCCTCCCCGGGCAGCGCGCCCCGTACGCAAGCCGACTGCTAAAAATCAGTCGGCCGCCGGTGCGTCAAGGCCCGCAAAGGGGAGACAACGCAACGCCAACAGCGCCTCCACATCCGCCTCTGCTCCAATGAAGACCGGTCGACAATCGCGCTGATGAACAGGAACTTTTCACCCTAAAAACACACAAAATTAAATCCATAGAAAAAAATCCCGCCACCATAAAACGGTGATGGGATTTTTTTTGTCAACCAGCCTGGAGCGGGCTCGTTTTAATCCGCAAACACGTTACAATGAATCTGGTAACAAAAAACGCACTGAAAGGAGAAAGAAAATGACAAGAGCGAAACTGGCGATTGCAATGGCGGCGGTACTGGCCCTGCTAGCGGGCACGGTTGAGGTCTCTCCCGCGCAACCGGGTCCCGGCGCCAAGTGGGGACAAAGCAAGAGACATCACAAGGCAAGGGCGCACCGCATGGGGCCTGGCGCCCATCTGGATATGCTTACCGCGCGCCTTTCCCTCAGCGATGAACAGCGGATCAAGATTCTCCCCATCCTGGACGAGCAGTTCGCCAAAAAAAGGGAAGTCTTCAAAGACGGTTCCCTGACAAGGGATCAACGCCGCGCGAAGATGCAGGAAATCAGCGACACCTACCATGAGCGCATTACCGCTGTCCTGACCCCCGAGCAGAAGGAAAAGGCCGACAAAATGAAAGAATATGCCGCCAAGCGCGCCAAGGCTCGAAAGGATGGTAAAACGGGTCGTTACGAAAGAGGGATGCGCGCCATGGACCCGGCGGCCCGCCTTGAATGGATGTCCACGAACCTGGGACTGACCGCGGATCAGAAGGCGAAGATCTCCCCGATCATGGAAGAACAGGCCAAAGAGATGAAAGCTGTCCGTGACGACGCAAAACTGACCCGCGACCAGCGGATGACGAAGATGCAGGAACTGCGTGTGAAGCACCAGGAAAAGATCGGCGAGGTCCTGACCCCGGAACAGAAGTCGAAATTCCAGGCACAGTGCCCCTGGGGCAACAAAGGCATGGGACGTGGCCACATGATGCACGGCGGAAAGCCCGCGCCCCCTCCCGCGAAATAACCCCTCCCTCAGCAAGACAAGAAAAGCCCGCTTCGCGGGCTTTTCTTGTTCCCATAATTTGCTTGCCCCTTCCCCCAAAAGAGTGTATCCATGTTTATTTTTGACATCATATAAGGAGCACGCCCCGTGGGAATCCTTTCCAATACAGTCAGTGTCAGCCAGTTCAGGGTGGCGGGCGACATCCCCGTCATGGACCTTTTTGAATGGGTGTCCCAGCGCCTCACGAAAAACGGATTCATCCCCATCGACGAAGGGATTGAAGAGTTGTCCATAGGGTGGGTCACCCCCGACGACCACCGTTCCAGCGATTTCAGCGTGCCCTCGGCATTCTGGCGCGACCACTATCTCTTTTTCACCCTGCGCCAGGACAAGCGCTCCATTCCAGGCGCCCTACTACGCGCCTATCAGAGAGTGGCAGAAGAAGAGTACCTGGCGGCCAACCCCGGCTACCGCCGTGTCCCCAAACAGAAAAGGGAGGAAATGCGCGAAGCGGTGCGCGCCTCGCTCCTGGCCCGCACCCTCCCGGCGCCTTCCACCTGCGATGCCGTGTGGGACACCCGTAATAAAATACTTACAGTCGCATCCGTCAGCGCCAGGACTCTCGAGCTTTTCGAGACCCTCTTCAAGAAAACCTTCGAAGGTCTGCGCCTCATTGCCGTTCACCCCTTTGCCCGGGCCGAGCAGGTAGCGCCGGAACCCCTCAAGGAGGCGCTCCAGGCGGCAAACCGGGCCGGCTCCGAGGCTGCCCTGGACCTGATCAAGAGCAACCTGTGGCTGGGAAGGGACTTTCTGCTGTGGGCCACCTATCGCACCCTTAACGATTCGGCGGAATACCGCGTTTCCAGACCCGGTCCGGCCACGGAAGGCGAGGCCTTCACGGCCTATGTCAATGACCGGCTGGTCCTTTGCGGCGGCGGAGACGAGGGAAACCAGAAGTTCACCGCATCGGGCCCCCAGGACCGTTTCGGAGAGGTACGCATGGCCCTCCGCACCGGCAAGGGGATCACCGAAGGCGCCCTTTACCTGGAAAAGGACGAGAACGAATGGAAACTGACACTGAAAGGCGAGATGTTTCAGTTCGCCTCTTTCAAGTCCCCGAAGGTGCAGATCGAAAAGGACGATACCGTTGACCCGCAAAGCGAAAGGGAGGCGGTTTTCTTCGAACGGATGAGCCTGCTGGAAACCGGCCTGCAACTGTTTGACAGCCTCTATTCCACCTTTCTGGAGATCCGCCTCGGCCCGGCGTGGGAAACGGAAATGGCCGGGATTGAGGCATGGCTCAAGGAAGAAGACTGATCCGGAAACAAGGACAACACAGGGAGGAACCAGAACTATGCAGACTGCCTCGATACGTGTCGCCAAGGGAAAAGAAGAACTGCTCCTCTCTCCCCGCATGGCCAATCGCCACGCCCTCATAGCCGGCGCTACGGGCACAGGCCAGACGGTAACCCTGCGGGTGCTGGCCGAGCAGTTCAGCGACCTGGGCGTTCCGGTCTTCCTGGCGGACATCAAGGGAGACCTGTCCGGTATGGCGAAACCCGGGGGCGATAACCCCAAGATAGCGGACCGGGTCGAAAAACTCGGCCTGACGGATTTCAGCTACAAGGCTTGTCCGATCACATTCTGGGATATCTTCGGCGACCTGGGGCATCCCCTCAGGACAACGGTTTCCGAGATGGGTCCCCTGCTCCTGTCACGCATCCTCTCCCTGAACGACACCCAGAGCGGGGTCCTCAATCTCATATTCAGGATTGCCGACGATAACGGACTGCTGCTCTTGGACCTGAAAGACCTGCGGGAGATGACCCGCTTCGCGGGAGACAACGCCGCCGACTTCAAGACCGAATACGGCAACATCTCCACCGCCAGCATCGGCGCCATCCAGCGGAACCTGCTCGTCCTGGAGGAACAGGGCGGGGACCGGCTGTTCGGCGAACCGGCCCTGGACATCAACGACCTGATGCAGACCGACGCTGACGGGAAGGGGATAATCAACATCCTTTCCGCGGAAAGGCTGATGCAATCGCCTAAGGTCTACGCCACCTTTCTCCTCTGGCTCCTGGCCGAACTCTTCGAACAGCTCCCGGAAGTGGGTGACCCGGACAGGCCGAAGATGGTCTTCTTCTTCGACGAGGCCCACCTGCTGTTCAACGACATTCCCCAGGCCCTGTCGGACAAGATCGAGCAGGTGGTGCGCCTCATCCGCTCCAAGGGAGTCGGCGTCTGGTTCGTAACCCAGAACCCCCTCGACATCCCCGACAAGGTTCTCGGTCAGTTGGGCAACCGGGTCCAGCATGCGCTGCGAGCCTTCACACCTCGTGACCAGAAGGCGGTGCGGGCGGCGGCCGAGACCTTCCGTGCCAATCCGGAAGTGGACACAGCGGCCGCGATTCTGGAACTGGGAGTGGGCGAGGCCCTGGTTTCGCTGCTGGATGAGAAGGGAACTCCGGGAATGGTCGAGCGCGCATTTGTAATGCCGCCCCGCAGCGCCCTCCCTCCCCGCACGCCGGATGAAATCCGGGCCATTGTGCGCGGTTCCATCCTGTACGGCGCCTATGAAAAGGTCGTGGACCGTGAATCGGCTTACGAAAAGCTGCGCCAAAAAGCGGAACAGTCGCCTCAAGTCCCCCAGCAGACTCCCAAGGAAAGGGAACCGCGGGCAGTCCCATCCGAAACTGGAAAGCTCATCGGCGCCCTGGCAAAGAGCGCGGCCCATGCCATAGGGAGCCAACTGGGACGCCAGATCATCCGCGGAGTTCTGGGCTCGCTGTTCGGCGGCGGAAAACGCAGGTAGCGCGAAAATCCCCCCTGCTTCACATTCATCCTTGCACCCTCTCCCGACCCCTCCCCTCATTTTGATGGGAGGGGAGATCAAATATCCCCTCTCCCCTCGTGGGAGAGGGCCAGGGAGAGGGGAAATTTTTCACTGAAAAATCCTGACGGACATTGCTGAACGAAAGGACCGGTTTGTCACTCATATCCCTCCAAGACATCCACCTCGCCTTTGGCGGCCCGCCCATCCTTGACGGCGCTTCACTCCAGATTGAAGAGGGAGACCGGCTCTGCCTCTTGGGGCGAAACGGAGCGGGCAAGTCCACCATCCTGAAACTCCTTGCCGGGGAACTTGCCCCGGACGACGGCGGCATCATGCGCCGTCAGGGACTGCGCGTTTCCCTCGTCTCACAGGAATCTCCCCCAGAACTGTCCGGATCGGTGTTCGACGTGGTGGCGGGGGGCATGGGCGAATCCGCCCTGCTGCTTGCCGAATACCATCACGTGGGGCTCCGCCTGGCTACGGAAGGGGGCGACGAACCCCTGAGGCGGCTGGAAGAGATCCACAAGATACTGGAAGAAACGGGCGGATGGCGGCTGCACCAGGAGGTGGAACGCGCCCTCGGCCGCCTCTCCCTGGACCCGGACGCCGATTTCACCACTCTTTCCGGTGGCACCAGAAGGCGGGCTCTCCTGGCCCGAGCCCTGATTTCCGCGCCGGACATACTTCTTCTGGACGAACCCACCAACCACCTGGACATCGCCACTATCGTATGGCTTGAAGAGTTCCTGCTCAAAGAAGTAAAGACCTTCCTGTTCGTTACCCACGACAGGGCCTTCGCACGACGGGTGGCGAACCGCGTGGCAGAACTGGACAGGGGAAGGCTCTTTGCCTTTGCCTGCGGGTACGATGCATTCATGGAACGGCGCGAAGCCTTGCTGGAAGCGGAGATTGCCCGACAGTCGCTGTTCGACAAGAAACTGGCCCGGGAAGAGGCATGGATAAGACAGGGGATAAAGGCACGGCGCACCCGCAACGAGGGACGGGTCAGGGCGTTGAAGAAGATGCGGGAAGAACGGCGCCAGAGGCGGGAGCGCATGGGCGAAGCCAGGATGCAGTTGCAGGAGGCGGAGCGCTCCGGCAGGCTGGTGGCGGAAGCGGAGGCCGTCTCTTTTTCCTATGACGGCACGCCCGTAATCAGGGACTTTTCCACCACCATCATGAGGGGAGACAGGGTCGGCATCATCGGTCCCAACGGTTCGGGCAAGAGCACCCTCCTGCGCCTGCTGCTGGGGGAACTGCAACCCCAAAGTGGAGAAATCAGGCTCGGTTCGCGCCGGGAGGCTCTTTACTTTGACCAGATGCGCGAGCAACTGGATCCTGACAAGACGGTTCAGGAAAACGTGGGAGAAGGAAACGACACCATCATCATAAACGGCAGGCCGCGCCACGTCATCGGCTACCTCCAGGATTTCCTTTTTTCCCCGGAACGGGCGCGTAGCCCGGTGCGCATACTATCCGGCGGAGAACGCAACCGGCTGCTCCTGGCGAAGCTCTTCACCAGGCCGTCCAACTTGCTGGTCATGGACGAGCCCACCAACGACCTGGACGCCGAAACCCTGGACCTGCTGGAAGACCTGCTGCTGGAATATTCCGGCACTCTGCTCCTGGTAAGCCACGACCGGGACTTCCTCAACAACGTGGTCACCAGCACCATTTCCATTGGCCCGGACGGGCGGGTAAGGGAATACGTGGGCGGCTATGACGACTGGCTGCGCCAGTCTGAGGCTTCGACTACGGCTTCGACTGCCGCTCAGCCCGGCGCGCCTTCTCCACCCCGCGAAAGGCAGCGGCCGCGGACGGAGAAACCGCGCAAGCTTTCCTTCAAGGAACAGAGGGAACTGGAGGCGCTTCCGGACACCATCGCGGCGATGGAACAAGAGGTCGAAGAGATTCACGGGAACCTGGCAGACCCGGAATTCTACCGGACCGCCGGGGATGAGGTGGCGGCGCTGACCAACCGGCTGCGTGAATTGGAAAAAGGGCTTAAAGAGGCATACCAGCGATGGGAAGAACTGGAGGAGATTGGTGGATAAACAGGTGGCTTCCAATGCGGAATAATGTAAATGGGTTGATTCCCCGACAACCCGAGTGTGTTCGAAAATGACAAAGGAAGCCGTTGCTTTCAGATTAAGGCGGCCGCAACGCACTCCGGGTAGCAGGTGAAATAATCAGCGGCTCTCACCAGCCGCGAATATGCGGTACCATCCCCTGGAAAGCGAAAAACCTCCAGAGGAATTGGATCCAGGCCGGTCTTGGGTTCCAACTTGTGAAGTAAGAATTCGACGACGACATTGACATTGAAACCGATTTCCGCGAACCGCCGGTTCAGCTCCAGGAAAACCGTGTCCCTGTATTTTCCATACGACCTTCTCTTCCCGTATCCGGTACTTCATCTACCGGATGAAGATCGCCCTCCCGGAAATGAAATAATCACGGTCGTTCCCCCCTTTTCAGTAACTATCCGCATAGCGCCCCGCAATTGCTTCACCAGCATGGTCACCAGTTGCAATCCAAGAGATTCCGTGTTTTCTATAGCAAAACCGGCCGGAAGTCCGATGCCGGTGTCGGAAACCGTCACTGTAACGCACCCGTCCTTACCGGAACGGCACCGCACGGCAATCTCTCCTTCCACCCCTTTGGGAAAGGCATGTTTGAGAGCATTGGAAACCAGTTCATTCACAATAAGACCGCAGGGGATCGCCTCGTCAATAGCCAGATGCACGTCTTCCACCGCAACCGTAAGTCCTATCGACTCCCTATCCTTCACGAAGGTGGAGAACAGATATTGGGTGAGACTTTCTACATAGTCGCCAAGATTGACGAAGGCAAAGTTCTCCGATTGGTACAGTTTTTCATGGACCATAGCCATGGCGCCGATTCTGTTCTGACTTTCCCTGATGAACCTCCGTGACTCGTCATCCGTGATGAAATCCGACTGAAGTTCCAGCAGGGATGAGATAATCTGCAGATTGTTCTTCACCCGGTGGTGGACTTCTTTCAACAAGACCGTCTTCTCCTCAAGAGAGGCCCGCAACTGCTCGTCGGCCCGCTTCTGATCGGTTATGTCCCGTCCGACGATGACCATGCAGGGCACACCGTCAATGTCAATACGCCGCGCGGACATCTGATGATAGAATATGGAGCCGTCCTTTCTCCTGAACTCCATTTCCATGCGCGTGACAAAACCGCGCGCCGTCATTTCCCGAACCAGGCTCTCCCTGTCTTCATTATCGACCCAGAGATTCATTTCCAGCGAAGTCCTGCCGATCACCTCCTCCGAGGAATACCCGGTTATCTCGCAGAATCCATCATTGACGGCCAGAAAGAGTCCGTCGCTCATGCGGTTTATGCTTGCCGAGTCGAGGGAGGTCCGGAATGCCGTGACCAGTAATTCCTCCGACTGGCGCAGTTTTTCCTCGACTCTTTTTGCCTCGGTAATATCGAGGAGACTGGCGATAATGGCCGGTTTGTCCTTGAACTCCACGGCGCCCGCCGACATGATGCCCCATCGGAGTTCACCATCCCTGGTCAGAACCCGCTGTTCGTACTGGGACAGAACCGGTTCGCCCCTCAGTCGCGCCCTTGCCCGCTCCCGCAACAAGTCCCTGTCATCCTCGGGCGCCCATTCCCAATGCTTCATCGCCAGCAGTTCCCCTTCGCTGTAACCGGTTATCCGGCACATGGCGGGATTTACATACACAAATCCGTCATCCTGGAGAAGAACTATGGCGGGCGGCACGGTCTCCGCCAGTACCCGGAATTTTTCCTCGCTCTCGCGAAGGGCGTTTTCAGCCTTTTTGCGTTCGGTGATGTCTTCAGCGAACCCCTCGAATTCGACTGCATCGGTATTTCGTATCGGGGCGAAGCGGTGGTGCAGATTGAGAGTGACAATGCTCCCGTCCTTGCAGCGAAACTGTTCCTCGAAGATGTTCCATCCATCCGTTGCGAGAGCTGCCGCGACAATATCCCTCCTTCGCCCGGGTCGCGCATAGAGAGCCTCGGCTATACCCTTCCGGGTCACCTCCTCTTGCAGTTCCTCCGGGGTATCATACCTGAGAATGTGGGCCATGGCCGGATTGACGGTCAGGAGCCTGCCATCTATTGTGGATCGATAGATGCCGATGGGCGCGTTTTCGACAATATCGCGGTATTTGCGCTCTGACAGCCGAAGAGCTTCTTCCGCTTGCTTCCTGAGGGTTATATCCTGGCCGAATGAAATCACCAGATCGCGCCCCTCAACCCTCAAACGACTGGACGAAAGCTCCACTGGAAATACCGTTCCATCCTTGCGGCGGTGCCAGCCTTCAAATGGGGGATTGTAACCGTCTTCATCAATCTGTCGGGCAAGCTCCAGATATTTTTCTCTGGTTATAAGTGGATCAATCTCATAGAGGGTCATGCCCGTAAGTTCACCGGCGGTGTATCCAAGATTCTTGCACATGCGATCATTGGCTTTTATGATTCGGTCCCCGTCAAACAGGACAATGGAGATTGACGCATTGTCTATGCAGTACGGGGCAAGGCGCAGCTCATCCTCCGTCTTTTTGCGATCCGTGATATCCAGGACGATTCCCTGATAATGAGTAACCCTCCCCTTTTTGTCCCGTTCGACTACCGTTCGGTCATCTATCCAGCGTATCCCTCCGTCCCTGGCAATGAAGCGGTATTCCTGCTGGAAGCGGTCTATTCCGGCTGACGTGTACTCCCGTACCTCTGCGGCGACCCTCTCCAGGTCATCGGGGTGCACCATCGAGGAGTAGGAAACCGCTCCGCTCAACAGCTCCTCCCGCGAATAGCCGAACCGGACGACGTTGGACGACACCAGCTCCACCGGCCAGCCTTCGGCCGCCTTCCAGCGGAACAGCACCGCCGGGCTGTTCTCCACCACCATGTTGGCCTGCCGCAGTTGCGCCTCCGCCCTTCGCTGCCGGAATAAAGCCACGGACAGAACCACGATGAAACCGCTCAGAGCGAAGATGACCCCGTCCAATGTCCAGTAAAGAAATTCATTCATGGTAAAGACCGCCAGTTCATTTTTTCATACGGAACCGTCACTCAGTCGTAATTCCCGTGGGCCTGAAGGTAATTTCAAAGCAAGCCCCGCCATTGCTCTCCATCGCGATTTGTCCCCGCAATTGACGTACAAGCAGCGTCACCAGTTGAAGGCCGAGCGTCTCGGTATTTCTGAAATCCACTCCGCGAGGAAGGCCCGTCCCGTCATCGGCGACGGTCAGAGATATTCGGCCGTCGCCGCGGGAAAGGCAGCGAATCGATATGGCGCCTTTCCTGCCCGGTGGAAAGGCGTGTTTCAATGAGTTCGAAAGCAACTCATTAACAATCAGACCGAGAGGGATCGCTTCATCGATGGCGACATCCACAGTGTCCGCCTCAACCTCCAGGGATATCAGACCGGCTTCATTCTGATAGCAGTGCAGAAGGTAATGACTCAATGATTCCAGATAATCTCCGAAATCTATGCATCTGTAGTCGCGCTTCTGATAGAGCTTTTCATGGATGAGCGCCATTGACCGGATCCTTTCCTGGCTTTCCTGAAAAAAGCTCCGCATACGCTCGTCGGTGATATGCTCCGACTGGAGTTCGAGCAGATTGGATACGACCTGAAGGTTGTTCTTTACGCGGTGATGAATCTCCCTGAGCAACACCTCCTTTTCATGAAGGGAGGTCCGGATCTTCTCTTCCGCCTGCTTTCGCTCGGAGATATCCTGGGCAAAGGAAAAGCTGAATTCCGCGCCCTGATATTCCAGGTAATTGACCGTAACCTCCACGGGAAACACGGCGCCGTCCTTTCGCCGGTGCCTGGTTTCGAACGTACGGGAACCTGAAGCATACACCTTCCGCCGGTGATCCAACCAGCCTTCCCTGGTAAAACAGTCATCAAAATCCAGGACACTCATCGAACACATTTCTTCTCGGGTATAGCCGAGCAAACGGCAGGCCTGTTCATTGGCATACAGAACATTTCCATCAGGACCGATGCGCGTGATACTCATGGCAGCCTTCTCGACACAAAACTCGGACATCCGTAACGCATCTTCCACCCGCCTGCGTTCCAAGATATCCAGCCTGAGCTCATCATTCATTCGCGCCAACTCGGCGGTTCGCTCCAACACGAGACGCTCGAGGCGCTCCTTGTGTTCCAGAAGATCCTGATTAGCCCGTGCAAGATTTCTGGTCGCCAGCCCCATCCCTCCTACCATGGCAGCCAGTTCGCACAAAAAATCCATGGCGCGGTGAACCTGCTCTTCCGTCACGACCGGAACCTTTCGCACTGCTTCCAGGTACGACTCTTCATCAAACCCGCGGACCGCCGCCTGACGTCGAAAATAATCCATATCGGGGGGCTCGAACAGAAACTGTCCGGTATAAAGGGTCCCCATCCGGCTATCCCCGATGAAGATCGGCACGGCGGCATCGATCAGACCGTTTTTGCATCGGTAGATGGAATATTTTTCCCCCGCGCCCACCATTGATGACAGCGCCGTATCGCTTTCCCTGCATTGTGTGGAAGTTTCCGGGGTTAAACGGTGAAAGCGGGTGCAGACCTCCTGCCATCCGCCGGCCACCAGCACATTCCCCTCCATGTCGAGTATCGCGGACGCAAACCCCGTCAGCCGCGTAAAACGTTCACAGAGGGATTGGAGTTCATCTATCTTGACAAGATCCGAGAACAGATATTCCATGTTAGTCCCTCCTTTCAAGATCTTCCAGATCTCATTCTGAAGGAATCACCAGGCCGAACCGTGAAGGAGCAGGAAATCTTCGCGCGGATGATTTTTCGAGCCATCCCTGTTTCATGGTCGGATTGCAAAGCATTTTCTATAAGTATACTTTCCAAAAAATATGACGAAAGACAGATTCGGCGCAAACAAAATCATTTTTCACGTATTGATGCCTGGCCAGCAAGTATCCAATATTTTCGCCGTATCGAAAGGTAGACATACTGGAAAAGGGAACCCTCAGGAACATATGCGAATTGAGATCAGGCCGATTAACTTTATCATCACACCTGTAGACCAAATAGCCCTGGACGGAGCTGAACATGGAGTGAACACCTCATCTGGCCTTGTTGGAAATCCAAGGACCGATTCATGTCCCGTCTGGCTGAGGGGAATGGAGAACTTTCACTCTAAAGTCCAGGCTCTTGCAAAAGTGCTGAAAAACATCCCCTCCGCTTGACGGAGGGGGTTGGGAATTGGGGAGAGGGTGAAAAGGTGGGACATGAGATATTTCGGCAGCTTGGGCGCCTGCAAAGGGCGCCCCGCCTTTTATTGGGCTACCAGCTCTACGCGTCAGTTTTTGGCCCGACCTTCTTCGCTCGTGTTGGAGGCGACCGGAACCGTGGGACCACATCCAAATGGAATCAGCCTGGTTGCGGCGACGCCATGTTGCTCGGTCAGGCTTTTTACCACGGCTGTTGCCCGGTCCTGGGACAGGCGCACGTTTTGGGCGAACTGGCCGGCACTGTCCGTATGTCCGACCACCATTCGCGGTTTATATAACAGAATGTGAGTAATGAGAAAGGGAAAGGGAAACAACTCTCACTTCAGCAAACTTCCTCCGTCCACGACGAGGTGGGTCCCGTTGATATACTCCGCCTCTTCCGAAAGGAGGAACAGGGCCGCCCGGGCGGCGTCGCCGGGAAGTCCGGCTCTCTTCAGGGGATTCGAACCGGCGGCCCTGACCCAGAACGCCTCCTCCGGGTATATACCTTCGGTGAGCGGGGTCCGGGTAAGGCCCGGACATACGGCATTGACCCGGATGCCATAAGGCGCCAGTTCCAGTGCCGCGCACCTGGTGAGCATCACAACCGCGGAGGCCGCGCAGCAGTATGCGCCGGCGTCCTGCAGAGGTTTCCATGCCAGACGAGAGGCGATGTTCACAATACTCGCTTTCGGCGCTCTTTTTAATAGCGGGACTGCGTGCTTCGTGGTCAGGAATTTGCCGGTCAGATTTACATCCATGACTCGTCGCCAGGAATCAACGGGACAGGATTCAATGGGCCTCGGGATATCGATTCCCGCGTTGTTCACCAGGTAATCGAGATGGGAGAAGAGGTCCGAGATAAGGGCGAACATCTCCTCAACCTCCCCTTCGTCGGTCACATCCGCCCGGAAGGCGCGGGATCTCCCGCCCTCACGTTCGATGTCCGCCACGACGCCTTCCGCCTTTTCTTCGGATTTCGAATAGTTCACCAGGACATTTGCGCCGGTGGCGGCCAGGCGCAAGGCGATCTCGCGTCCTATGCCGCTGCCAGCGCCGGTAACCAATGCGATTTTATCCATAGCAGCTCCAACCAATTAACCTAGATTCGGCAGTTGGAGGCATCCTTCGTTCTCTCCGATTGCCGTCTTTCTGCTGCTCTAAGCTCATTTCGCTACAGCCGATAAACTCACCCTTCGGGTTCGGACAGTATCGGCTGTGGCCGCTCCATTGCGCTAAGAGCAGCAACGAAATACGACAGAGTCGCTCTCTACGGATACCT
>CAZFCG010000056.1:0-23091 GCA_964517595.1 uncultured Geobacter sp.
TGCGGTTTTGCTCAATCAGGAACGACAAAACCGGCCTGAATCTGAGCGTAAAACCTGGTATATCAGCTTCTTCCGAGTCCCTTACATGGTCGGTCCGTGATTTTCGGGAACAAAAAAGCAGACCCGGAAAAAGATCTGCCGATATTGCATGATACGCAAAGGTATGTCTGCTGGTTTGTTACGTGCGCTATGACGGACGCAGTTGGATGTTGAGGTCATTTTCTGCGCGAAGGGGTGGATATTTCATCATTTCCGCCAGTATTTCACGTCTGAAGCGCATCCTCTTGACCTCATAGGCGTCGGCCTGGGGACCGACACCGCAGTAGAGTTTTTTAGCTTTTCTGAGGTTTCCCTTTGCCATTTTCATCTTTGTCAGAAGTTCCCTGACAGCGGCATCAGCGCATTTTTCATCATTCTGCATGTCCTTCGGAGTGTAGCCATGACTCCTGGCCCGTTGCGGCATCAACTGCCAAACGCCAAGCGCCCCCCGGCAGGATACCGCTTTTGATGAAAGTCCGTGGGAACCGGTTTCTGCCAGGGCTATCTCCGCCATATCCATCGGCATGAAAGGTGTGTCAAGGGTCTTTAGATAGCAAAGGGCGGCGAGATAGCGGGCGCGACGCGCATTCGTCCTTTTCTCGAATGCGGCCACAATTGCCGGAATCTGCATTCTACGCTCTTCCAGGTTGAATTTCTTTTCCAATGCCCCCGAGCTTTCCTTCTCCGATTCGGGTTCCGACTTAACCACGACGGGTTGAGTCTTGAGGACCTGTGCCTGATCGCACGATGTAATACACAACGAGATAGTTGTCAACATAATAGCTTTTTTGATCATAAGTTGAATGGTGTTCGGTTTTTTCGGTTTTTTGCCGGACAAGCGGCTCTGTTGCCCGCTCGTTATCTGATTTCAGGGCGGGGTTCCGGCGGTAACCTCCTTTCTGTTGATTCCGCGATTGCAGCGGATGATTCAGTGTGTTCTTCAAGGAGTCGTGTCTTCATTGATGCAGATACAGACTGGTTAACGCGGTTTTCTCATTGGCGGCATGGGTAGATTCAGGATGTGCAACTCGTGGAGGGAATCGTGTGAGAGAGTCCGGAGTCAGGAGTGACTCGGCTCATCCGGAAAAGTCATGAACTCTGGAGGACAGGCCTGGGTCAATCTTGATGGTGTCTTGTCGTCACCATTACCGGCGCCATGGAGAGAAATCTCGCGATGGTTATTTAAGAAGTCCGTAAAAATAAACCATGCGAAACGCAAATGTCAACTTGTAAACATCCAGGATTTTTTTGCACCAGACTTAACCGCTTGAAATATATCATAAATATTATGTGTTTTAGAAAGTGGATCTGATGGCGCGCGGCGCCTTGATGAGTCAGTCGCCCATCAGCGGTGGATGGTCAGCGCGAGCCATATGGCGGACAGGGAGAAGATGAAATTGGCGGCCCAGGCTGATATGAATGGAGAAAGGACACCGGTCTGACCAAAGGAAATCAGTATCGCGTTTATTATGAAATAGGAGAAACCGATGGCAAGGCTGAGCCCGATGCCCAGAGCGATGCCGCTGGTGCGACCCCCTCGCAGGGCAAAGGGGATTCCGAGAAAAGCCATGATCAGGCAGGTGAAAGGAAGTGAGAGCTTCGAGTGCATCAGCGCCTCGTATCTGGTTGAGTCGTAGCCTCCGTTTCGCAACTTCTCGGTGTACCGTTTAAGTCTGAAAAAACCCATGTCATCTGAGTGCTTATCCCAGGTTTTCAGGTCTTCGATCTTCAGATTGAAAGGCACCTGGAGATTCTTCATCATCACAGCAGCGGGCGCCACTCCTGTTGAAAAATCCCTTTCCACGACATTTTTCAGGTCCCAGCTGGTTCCGTTCCATGTTCCTTCTTCGGCCTCGATGCGCCTTGCCGGTTGCATCAGGCTGGTGGTCTCCCAGAGTGTTATCCCCTTCAGGGTCCGGGCTTCCGGTATGAAAAGACGCGCCTGCAGAATATAGTTCTCTTCCCGGTACCAG
This sequence comes from uncultured Geobacter sp., assembly GCA_964517595.1. Lineage (GTDB taxonomy): Bacteria > Desulfobacterota > Desulfuromonadia > Geobacterales > Geobacteraceae > RPRC01. The sequence continues at coordinate 2,013 of CAZFCG010000056.1, forward strand.
ATGTTGTTGAGGCGGAAGAAGGTACTCGGGCTCTTTTTCAGGATGAGCACTTCTTCAGTATATTTCATGCGCTGGGAAGTGGCCGGGATAATTACTTCGTTGGCGAAAAAGGTGAAAAGACTCAGGATGAAGGCTATTCCTATAATGGGCTCGGCGATTTTCTTCAGGCTGATTCCACAACTTTGCATGGCTATAATTTCGCTCGAGCGTGAGAATGTCCCGAGAGTCAGCAGGGTGGACATCAGGACCGACAACGGCATGATCTGATTGATGATGGATGGGATCTTATAGAGGAAAAAGAGAAGTATGTATAAAGGGTTACAATCAGACTGGGAAAATCTGCGCACCTTTTCCAGGAAGTCTATGACCAGATAGATCGTCACGAAAGAACCCGTGGTCAATGCCAGAAGCTTCAGGTAGGCAACGCTTATGTAACGTCTCAATAATCTCATTGTATTTTAATGCGCGCGAAACGTGATTGAAGTTTGTGAATAAATCGCGCCGGAATCTCGAAAAATGGGATAGGGCGGTCGTTGGCGGTTTTCGTGAAAAGGTACAGGCCGATGGCGAAAAGGAGAATATTCGAAAGCCACATGGCCGGCAAAGGGGGAAGCACGCCTTTTTGGCCCATGGTTCTTCCCGCCGTAAGGACGACGTAGTACAAAAGGAGGACCGCGATGCAGATGGAAAATCCGGACGATTTTCCGGCTCGACGGTTCTGCAGGCCGAGGGGAATGCCGACCAGGGCAAAGACAAAGCAGGCAAAAGGAAGGGCCAGCCGGCGGTGAAACTCCAGAAGGATATCCCTTTTTGTCGAAGCATCGGTCTTCGGATCCTCCAGGGTCTTCAGCAGTTCTCCCATTGTCATGTCGAGTTCATTTATGGTCGGTACTATCTTATAGTCCTGATTCAGATTCACGCTCAGGTCGTAGCTCGCGAAGTTCATGAGCTGATAGTCGCTTTTGCCTTGCGGCCGGTGGATGCCGCCGTCAAGCAATCGCAGCCTGAGGGACTTCTTTAACGGATCCGTCATGATGAGACCGTTTTGGGCGAAAATAGTCACGGATTCTTCCGGATTTCTTTCATCGTAAATCAGTATTCCGGAGATATGGTGCTTCTCTTCGTCATAGTTGGAGACATAGATCACCAGCCCCGGGAAGTCGTCATTGAATACCCTGTCCTTGAGGCTTATATTCACTCTTGTGTTGATTGCGTTGTAAAGCAGGGTTTTGAATTCAGTGTTGCCCTTGGGGAGGGCGTAGATGGTGATGGCGGTTGTGACGGCATAGGTGATGACGGCAAAGACGATGACCGGCGGAAGCAGGTTGTAAAGGCCGAATCCGCTTGCCTTCATGGCTGTCAGCTCGTTGTCGGCGGAAAGTCTCCCGAAGGCGAGGAGCAGCGACAGGAGAAATGCCATGGGTATGGTTACCACGGAAAACGAGGGGAGCATGTAAAGGATAAGAAGAAGAATGTCCGAGAGAGGGACGCCCTTGGCGATCACCATCTCGGCCAGCTTTATGAACTTTCCCATCAATAATACAAACGTAAAAACGGCAAAGCCCAGCAGAAAAGGAACAATAATTTCCCTGCCGATATACCGGTACAGTATCTTGTTCATGACGCGGGCATGATACATGAGCAATGGGCAAATAGCAACCGCCCTCCCCTGCTCAACGCGCGGCGCCCATGGGCCGGGTCGCCCGTTTTTATGCCGGCCTGTTAATTTTGCCCTTGCGGATCCATGCCCGATATGGTATACAGATTCGCTATTTAACCACACACATCCCCGTAAATTCCGGCGGTGACCGCATCGAGCGGATTCCGAGGGGATGGAGGAAAAACCAAAGGAGAGAACACTAAATGTCGAACATTACCATGAAAGAACTGTTGGAAGCGGGGGTGCATTTTGGTCATCAGACCAAGCGCTGGAATCCCAAGATGAAGCCGTTCATTTTCGGGGCGCGCAACGGTATTTATATCATCGATCTGCAGAAAACCGTGCGCCTGTTCAAGAATGCCTATAATTTTGTCAAGGAAACCGCCCAGGCAGGCGAGACTGTTATGTTCGTGGGAACGAAAAAGCAGGCTCAGGATTCCATTGCCGAAGAGGCCCAGCGCTGCAACATGTTCTATGTGAACCAGCGCTGGCTGGGCGGTATGCTGACAAACTTCGCCACCGTCAAGCAGAGCATCGATCGTCTGAAGCGCCTGGACGCCATGTTTGAAGACGGCTCGATTGAGGCCTATACGAAAAAGGAGATGCTGAGCCTTGAAAAGCAGCGTGCCAAGCTGGAAAAATCCCTCGGAGGGATCAAGGGCATGGGCAGGCTGCCGGGTGCTATTTTCGTCATAGACCCGAAAAACGAGGCTATAGCTGTTACGGAAGCCAACAAGCTGGGGATTCCGGTCGTATCGGTTGTCGATACCAACTGCAATCCGGATCCCATTGACCATATCATTCCCGGCAACGATGACGCAATTCGCGCTATTCGACTTCTTTCCAGCAAGATTGCCGACGCCGTCATAGAAGGCGTCCAGGCCAGGGAGGCCGAACTCAAGAGTGATACCGATGCCGGTGAGGCCGAGGTTCCCGCCGAGGTGGAGGTTGAGGCGTCGGTTGCTCAGGAGGCCCCCCAGGATTAGCCGGGTAGCGGGATTCAGGGGGCAGGCGCCGATTTCCGCCGCGTTGGGAACAGGGCGCGCAAGCGATCCCACAAGGCTCGTTTAGCGGGAAAAGGATGAGAATAATTGTTAACCGGGTTCGCCTGAAACATGGATGAACCGTTGAGGGAGGATATACAGTGACTATTACAGCTGCACAGGTGGGCGAACTGAGAAAAGTTACCGGAGCGGGCCTTATGGACTGCAAAAAGGCACTGTCTGAAACCGGCGGGGACCAGGAAAAGGCCATAGACTACTTGCGCAAGAAAGGTCTGGCCGCTGCATCAAAAAAAGCCGGCCGAATCGCCTCGGAAGGCATCGTTGGTTCCTATATTCACGCGGGCGGCAAGATAGGCGTTCTGGTGGAAGTGAACTGCGAGACTGATTTCGTTGCCAAGAACGTAGCGTTCCAGGTATTTGTCAAGGACATAGCCATGCACATTGCGGCGGCCTCTCCGCTTTATGTCCGTCGTGAGGAGGTTCCCGGGGATCTTCTGGAAAGAGAGAAGGATATCTATCGAGCCAAGGCGAAGGAAACCGGCAAGCCCGACAACATCATAGAAAAGATTGTGGAAGGTCAGATTAACAAATTTTATGGCGATATCTGCCTTTTGGAGCAGGCATTCGTGAAGGATCCGGACAAGACCATCCAGACCTACCTGAACGAGACCATCGCATCAATCGGCGAAAACATGTCCATTCGCCGTTTTACCAAGTTCGTGCTGGGTGAGGGGCTGGCGAAAAAGGATAGTGATTTTGCCGCCGAGGTCGCTGCCACCGCCGGTGTCTAATCCGGCCAGGTAGTCTTTTGCCGGATGGAGGCCTTCAAGGTCTGAAATGCCATCCGGCTCATGTCTTGCCGCGCCGGATTCGTGTCCGGCGCGGCGAAAAACCCGCTGCATGAATGAAACCGGGAGCATGGGCGATTAATATGAACAGACCGCGGTATGGCAGGGTACTTTTGAAGCTGTCGGGCGAGGCCCTTGCAGGTGAACAGAAATACGGCATCGATCCCCAGACGATTACGACCATTGCTACGGAGATTAAGGACGTGGTTGCTGGCGGCGCCCAGATGGCCGTCGTCATTGGCGGCGGCAATATATTTCGTGGACTGGCAGCCTCATCACGGGGCATGGACAGGGCCAGCGCGGATTATATGGGCATGCTGGCCACAATGATAAATTCACTGGCCATGCAGGACGCTTTGGAAAAGCTGGGAGTGGATACGCGCGTTCAGTCGGCTATCGAGATGCGTGAGGTGGCGGAACCCTATATCCGCCGTCGAGCCATCAGGCACCTGGAAAAGGGCAGGGTGGTTATCCTTGGGGCTGGTACCGGTAATCCCTATTTCACCACTGATACGGCGGCGAGTCTCCGGGCCATGGAGATCGGCGCCGAGGTAATCATAAAGGGAACCAAGGTGGATGGTGTCTATTCGGCGGATCCCATGAAGGACCCTGATGCCTTCAAGTTTTCCCAACTCAGCTACATCGATGTCCTGAAGAAGGGCCTGCGGGTCATGGATGCCACGGCCACTTCTCTCTGCATGGACAACAGACTTCCCATCATTATCTTCAACGTCACCGTTGCCGGAAACATCAAGAAGGTCATCCTTGGTGAGGAAATCGGCACCATCGTAAAAGGAGAATGACATGACAAAAGATGTCCTCGCTTCCATGAAAAAGAGCATGGAAAAGACCGTCGATTCGCTCCGAAAAGAGTATCAGAAGGTGAGGACGGGACGAGCCAGCATCGCCATACTGGAAGACATCAAGGTCATGTACTACGATACCCCGACCCCCATCAACCAGGTCGCTCAGATTGCGGTGCCGGAGGCAAGGGTGATAACCATCCAGCCATGGGAGAATAAACTGATAGGTGCTGTTGAAAAAGCGATTCTGAATGCGAATATCGGACTCACGCCCACCAATGACGGTAAACTGATCCGGCTCTCCATCCCCCCCCTGACCGAGGAACGGAGAAAAGAGATAGTCAAGCAGTTGAAGAAGATGGCCGAAGAAGGAAAGATAGCCATTCGTAACATACGGCGCGACGCCATTGACTCCCTGAAAAAACTGGAAAAGGATAAAAAGATCTCCGAGGATGACCTGAAGAGGGCGGAGAAAGATGTCCAGGATGTGACGAACGGCTACGTCTCCAAGGTTGACGAAGTCTTAGCCGCCAAGGAAAAAGAGGTCATGGAAATCTGAAAAGGCATCGGCGCCCACAAGCATGTTCCTCACTGTTTCCCATACTTTTGCCCCCAGTGCCGGTCATTCGGCGGTATCAACTTTTGACCCCTTTCCGCATGGGGGTTTTTTATTTTAGGGCCTCGTATGTTTATGCTCGATAAGGAAAAACTGCCCAGGCATCTTGCCATCATCATGGACGGCAATGGAAGATGGGCCCAGGAGCGGATGCTCAAAAGGATTGTCGGCCACCGGCGGGGGGTTGAGACGGTAAGGACGATTGTCGAAGAAAGTTCCAGACTGGGAATAGGGTTTCTTACCCTCTTTGCCTTTTCCTCCGAGAACTGGCTCCGTCCTAAGACGGAGGTCCGCTCACTCATGGCGCTCCTGAAAAGGTATCTCACGAAAGAGACCTCCCGCATGATGACCAACAATATCAGGTTCAACGTCATCGGTGACCGGGGCGAACTTCCTGATGACGTTAACGGTGCGGTGGATGAGACCATAAGCAAGACAGCGCGGAACAGTGGAATGGTTCTGACCCTGGCCCTGTCCTACGGGGCGCGTCATGAAATTGTCTCGGCGGCGGCCTCTCTTGCGGCAGATCTGGCGGCGGGAAGGATTTGCGGGGAAGACATAACGGAGGCGCTTTTTTCCCGTTATCTATTTACCGCGGATATTCCTGACCCGGATTTTCTGATCCGTACCAGCGGGGAGATGCGAATCAGTAATTTTCTCCTCTGGCAGATCGCCTATACAGAGCTTTACTTCACCACCGTAAACTGGCCTGATTTCAGTAAAGAGGAATTTTATCGCGCACTTGCGGATTTTCAGGAGAGAGAGCGCCGTTACGGGCTTATCAGCGATCAGGTGCGTGCGAGGAGGTAGCCATAAAGCGTCTTGTAACGGGATTAATCGCACTTCCTTTGCTCATAGTCTTTATCCTGAAGGCGGGTTCCGTTCCGTTCACCTGCTTTGTTATTGTCCTCTCCTTTGTCGGGCTGATGGAATTCTATCGAATGGCCATCCCCGGCAGCGGATCAGGCCGTTTGGCCGCATCGCTGATTGGCGCGGCTGTTATCACGCTTCTGGCCGCGGGTCTTCTACCGGCTCAACTTGCGCTTTCAATCCCCATCCTTCTTTTCGGTTTGTCTTCCCTGCTTGGAATCGGCGACATCAAGGGCGCCGCTGTGAAAACCGCCCTGTATCTCATGGGCATACTCTATGTTCCGCTGCTTCTGAATCACCTGGTTTTGCTGCGAGAGATGCCCCATGGGATCCAGTGGGTATTCCTGCTTCTGGTCATAGTCATGTCCGGGGATACCGGAGCATTCTACGTGGGTAGCGCAATCGGTAAGCGGAAACTGCACCCCCTTGTCAGCCCCAACAAGAGCGTCGAGGGTTCCCTGGGTGGGATGGCGGGAAGTGTAGTGGGCACGTTTCTGGCGAGGGCCACATTTTTCCCAGACCTTACGGCGGTTGACTGCATGGTTCTGGCCTTGTTCGTGGGGCTCATGGGTCAACTGGGGGACCTGTTCGAATCCCTACTGAAGAGAAGCTTCGGAGTAAAGGATTCCGGAACCATCTTTCCTGGTCATGGCGGTATGCTGGACAGACTCGACAGTATCCTCTTCGCGGCCCCTGCTCTCTATTTTTACGCTGAATATTTTTTCCGCTGAGCAGGCAAACATGGGTCTGGTCGAGAGAAGCGTCCTGTTGCCGTCTCCCTTCACAACAGATGCGGTTGTTCATAATAAACGAGGATTGTCATGAAGAAACTCTCCATTCTCGGATCCACCGGGTCCATCGGCGTCAGTACACTGGAAATCGTAGCCGCCCGTCGCGACAGGTTTGATGTTGTCGCCTTGACCGGCGGAAACAATCTGGAACTCCTGGGAAAACAGATCGAGGAGTTCAAACCCCGGGTTGCAGCGGTCATACTGGAAGAATCAGCAAAAAAGCTGCGCAAGATGCTGAAGGGCGCGAAAACGGAGATACTCTCCGGGATTCCGGGTATGATTGCGGCCGCGACGGCGGCGGATGCGGACATGGTGGTGGCCGCTATTGTCGGAGCGGCAGGTCTCGTCCCGACGGTTGCGGCCATCAGGGCCGGCAAGGACGTGGCGCTTGCCAACAAGGAGACCCTTGTATCCGCGGGGCGTCTTATCATGGATATGGCGCGGGAGCGGGGAGTGCGCCTCTATCCGGTGGATAGCGAGCACAGCGCGGTTTATCAATCACTTCAGGGACATCGGAGTGAAGACGTGAAGAGGATCATCCTTACCGCTTCGGGGGGACCGTTTTTCCACTACCCGCCACGCAAACTGCAGGATGTCTCCGTTGCCGATGCCCTTAACCATCCCAACTGGAGCATGGGGAAGAAGATCACCATCGACTCCGCGACAATGATGAACAAAGGGCTCGAAGTCATAGAGGCCCAATGGCTGTTTCATGTACCGGTTGAAAAGATATCGGTTGTTATTCATCCCCAGAGCATCATCCATTCCATGGTGGAATATGTGGATGGCTGCGTAATGGCCCAGTTGGGGACGCCCGACATGAAAGCCCCCATCGCCTATGCCCTCACCTGCCCGGAGAGGGTTCCCACCGGGGTGCGCGGGCTGAATCTGGCCGAATCAGGTTCGCTCACCTTCTTCGAGCCGGACATGGAGAGATTTCCTGCTCTGGGACTGGCATATCGCGCGGCGAATGACGGTGAAAGCATGCCCGCCGTCATGAACGCGGCCAATGAGGTGGCGGTGGAGGCATTCCTTTCCGGCGCCATAAGATTTACCGAAATAGCAAAGATCATCGAAAAGACCATGGACTCTCATCAGTCACACGCCCTGAACTCCATAGAAGAGGCGCTTCAGGCGGATCGATGGGGCCGGATGAGGGCAAAAGAGCTCCTAACCCTCTAGGGAGAATAGCATGACCAGTATAGTTTCGTTTGTTTTGGTGCTAGGAATACTCATCTTCGTTCATGAGCTTGGCCACTTTCTTTTTGCAAAACTGTTCCGGGTCGGGGTCGAGAAGTTTTCCCTCGGCTTTGGTCCCCGGATCGTGGGCAAGCAGATCGGAGAGACCGAATACCGCATCTCCGCCTTCCCTCTCGGCGGTTACGTGAAAATGGTTGGAGAGAGCGGCGATGAAGAGCTGCCGCCGGAGGAGCAGGAAAGATCCTTTATGGCGAAACCGCCGCTGCACCGGTTTCTCATCGTTGCCGCCGGTCCGGTGTTCAATATTATATTCGCGTATATCGCCTTTGTTGCCGTCTGCATGATAGGGGTTCCTTCGGCCACCTCGAAGATTGGTGATGTCATGAAGGACAAGCCTGCCGCAAGGGCTGGAATCATGCCGGGAGACAGGGTCGCGGCCGTAAACGGCGCGCGCGTGTCAAGCTGGAACGATATGGCGGAACGCATTGCCGGCAGCGGAGGGAAGTCCCTGGATCTGCTCCTGGAACGGAGCGGAAAGACCTTTGCCGTACAGGTCACCCCTGAGATGCGGACGGCGAAAGACCTACTTGGCGATACCGTGACTTCGCCCGTGATAGGGATTGTGGTGTCGGATGAATATGTCACAGAACGATTCGGGCCCCTTGACTCTTTGATAAAGGGCGCGGAACAGACCTGGACCGTGACCAGGCTGACCGTTGTCGCCGTCGCCAAGATGATTGGCGGGAGCATCTCCGCCGACAACATCGGCGGACCAATCATGATCGCCAAGATGGCGGGGGAGCAGGCGAAAACCGGCATCGTGAGCTTTCTCGCCTTTATGGCCCTTCTGAGCATCAACCTCGGTCTGCTGAACCTCCTCCCCATCCCGGTCCTGGATGGTGGCCACCTTGTTTTCTATTCGTGGGAGATTATCTTCAGAAAGCCGGTGCACATGAAGATTCGGGAGGTTGCCCAGCAGGTGGGCCTGGTTCTCCTGATCGGCCTGATGGCCCTTGCTTTTTACAACGATATCGTACGCTATCTCATAGGGCAGGGCTGACGTGAAGCTTCTGGCGATTGATACCTCGACGTCTTCAAGCAGCGTGGCGCTCATGGAGGACGGCAGATTGAGCGCCGAATGGCTCGCGAACCCTGAAGCAGCACATTCCTCCGCTCTCATGCATTGGCTGGACCTTGTGTTGAAGAGCGCCGGGCTTTCCCCGGATGACCTGGACGCCTTTGGCGTCACCCTTGGTCCCGGTTCTTTCACGGGACTTCGCGTCGGCATCGCCACCGTAAAAGGCCTTGCACTTGCAACCGGTAAACCGGTCGCGGGTTACTCCTCCCTCGCCATGCTCGCCATGAATATCCCCTGCGCGGCCCATCCCGTCTGTACCATGCTGGATGCCAGGAAGAAAGAGGTCTATGCGGCCGTCTACCGTTGCGACGGCCTCCCAAGGCCTGTAGTGGATGATTGCGTGACTTCTCCCGGCGCCTTTCTTGAGCTGATCCGGGAACCGACCATCTTCGTCGGCAGCGGGGCGCTTCGCTACCGGGAGCTTATCGAGGACAGGTTTGGCGACGGGGCAATCTTCGCGCCGGCCTCATGTCATGTACCCAGGGCCTCTTCCGGGGCGTTGCTCGCGGCCGATGCCTTTTCAAGGGGCGATATGATTCCGGCGGGCGCCATTGTTCCTGTTTACATCAGACCGTCTGAAGCGGAAATCGCACGGATGAAACGGGAAGCCGGAGAGTAATCGGTTGTTGTCAGGAGATCATAATTGCATATCGAACGTATGCCTATTCGGCGCGCGCGCTTTCTGCACCGGCGGGCAGGATGAGCGCCAACGCTGCCTTGGCGGCGGTTTTTTCCGGAGCCCTTGTATTGACAGAGGGGTATGAATGTATTAAGGTAAATCCTTGTTTTTTCGATCCGGGTGTTAAAAGAGAGGGTGGATATGCGCAGCAACACGATTACCCAGGGACTTGAGCGGACTCCCCACAGGGCGCTTCTGAAAGGCGCCGGAGTGCCTCAAAGCGAGATGGAAAAGCCATTCATCGGTGTGGCTACAAGCTTCACCGACCTCATTCCGGGTCACGTCGGCATGCGTGATCTGGAAAGATACATCGAAAAGGGAATCCACACCGGCGGAGGTTATGCATTCTTCTTCGGGATTCCCGGGGTATGCGACGGTATCGCCATGGGACACAAAGGGATGCACTATTCCCTGGCCACCCGGGAGCTGATTGCCGACATGGTGGAGTCCATTGCCGAGGCGCATCGTCTTGACGGTCTGGTGCTTCTCACCAACTGCGACAAAATCACGCCCGGCATGCTCATGGCCGCCGCCCGTCTTGACATCCCTTCCATCGTGGTAACTGCCGGTCCGATGATGGCGGGACGGGGCCCGGACGCGCGCCGCTACTCCTTTGTAACAGATACATTCGAGGCCATGGCCCGCTACAAGGCGGGAGTCATCGATGGCAAGGAACTGCAGGCATGCGAGGACAACGCCTGCCCGGGCATGGGTTCCTGCCAGGGACTCTTTACGGCCAATACCATGGCCATCCTTACAGAGACCCTGGGCATGAGCCTTCCCCGCTGCGGAACGGCTCTAGCGGTTTCCGCCCTGAAGCGAAGGATCGCCTTCGCCTCAGGAGAGAAGGTCGTTGAGCTGGTGAAAAACGGGGTTACCCCGCGCCGGATCCTGACCCGTGAAGCATTCGAGAATGCAATCCGTGTTGATCTGGCCCTGGGAGGATCCTCTAACACGGTTCTCCACCTGCTGGCAATCGCCCATGAGGCGGGAGTCGAGCTCCCCCTTGAAACCTTTGATATCCTGGCGCGCCAGACCCCGCAGCTTGCTTCCATGAACCCCGCCGGTCAGCATTTCATGGAAGACCTGGACGTTGCGGGCGGCGTCCTTGGCGTTCAGAAGCAGCTTGGAGATCTCGTTCAGGATTGTCAGACCGTCATGGGCCTGTCCACTTCCCAGCTTGTCTCCAGTATCGATAGGATTGACGAGACGGTGATCCGGCCGATGGACAACCCGGTGAAGAAAGAGGGGGGGATTGCCGTCCTTTTCGGAAACCTGGCTCCCAAAGGCGCTGTCGTAAAGCAGTCCGGGGTTTCCGAGCCGATGATGCGTTTCACCGGCAAGGCCCGCTGCTTTGATTCAGAGGAAGAGGCCATGACCGCGTTGATGGACGGCAAAATCTCCTCGGGAGACGTGGTGGTTATACGTTACGAGGGCCCCAAGGGAGGGCCGGGGATGCGGGAGATGCTGGCCCCTACCGCCGCCATCATGGGTCTTGGTCTGGGAGATTCGGTTGCGCTGATAACCGACGGACGTTTCTCAGGCGGCACACGAGGTCCCTGCATCGGCCATATCTCGCCGGAGGCGGCTGAGGGAGGTCCCATTGCGCTTGTTGAAGAGGGGGACATGATCTCTCTTGACATACCTGGGCGCAGACTGGAACTCCTTGTTGACGAGGAGACCCTTGCGAAGCGGCGCGAAGCCTGGCGCCCGCCTGAACCAAAAATCAAGAAGGGATGGCTGTCCCGGTATGCCAAGGTAGTGACATCGGCGTACACCGGGGCGATTACCACCGCTGACTAGAAAAGCTCATCATTTACGGGGCGAAAACTGAATTGCGCGGGAGGTTTTGCTATGAAGCTCGCAGGCGCGAGAATCCTGCTGGAATGCCTGAAACGGGAAGGCGTGGACACCGTTTTCGGATATCCCGGCGGCACGGTCATAAATATCTTCGATGAGCTCTACTCATTTCCGGAGATCAGGAATATCCTTCCCCGGCACGAGCAGGCCGGGGTCCACGCCGCGGACGGATACGCGCGTGCCACTGGAAAGGTGGGCGTAGCCATTGCTACTTCAGGGCCTGGCGCAACCAATACCGTTACCGGTATTGCAACCGCCTATATGGATTCCATCCCGCTGGTGGTTATCACCGGGCAGGTGCCGACCGCCCTCATCGGAAATGACGCCTTTCAGGAGGTGGACATCATAGGGATAACCCGTCCCTGCACCAAGCACAATTTTCTTGTCAAGAATGTCAAGGAACTTGCGGGAATAGTTAAAAAGGCCTTTTATATCGCCCGTACCGGCCGCCCGGGTCCGGTGCTCATCGACCTGCCCAAGGATGTGCAGGTCGCGGTAACGGAATTCCGCTATCCGGAAAAGCTGGAGATGCGGAGTTACAAGCCGACCATCGAGGGACATCCGAAGCAGGTCGAAAAGGCGGCGTCCATGCTGCTGGCATCCAGAAAACCGGTGATCTACGTGGGCGGTGGGGTCATTCTGGGGGATGCGGCCGATGATCTCAAAAAGCTCGCGGAGACACTGAATGCGCCTGTGACGACAACACTCATGGGCCTCGGTTCCTTCCCGGAGGATAACCCCCTTTCCCTGGGGCTCCTCGGCATGCATGGAACTTATTATGCCAACATGGCGGTTACGGATTGCGACCTTCTGGTGGCGGTGGGCGCCCGGTTCGACGATCGGGTTACCGGCAAGATTCCTACATTCGCGCCCCACGCCAAGATTATTCATGTGGATGTGGACCCAACCTCAATCAGGAAGAATGTGCGTGTTGACCTTCCCATCGTAGGTTCGGTGCAGGATGTGCTGGCAAAACTCGTGGCCTTCCTGGCAGAGCGTCCGGAATCCGTCGATGGCTTCAGAAAAACCATCAAACCATGGCTGGCCCAGATTGCCGAATGGAAGGCCAGGCATCCCATGTGTTTCAAGGAGTCTACCCAGTTTATCAAGCCTCAGGCCGTTATCAGGAAGCTGAGAGAGCTCTCCGAGCCTGACGCGATTATCGCCACAGACGTGGGACAGCACCAGATGTGGACCGCACAGTTCTTTTCTTTTACAAGGCCGCGGACTCTCCTCAGTTCAGGTGGACTTGGAACCATGGGTTACGGTCTTCCCGCCGCCATGGGCGCCCAGGCGGCCTTTCCCGATCGGCAGGTGATAGCGGTATGCGGAGACGGAGGTTTCCAGATGAACCTCCAGGAACTGGCGACCCTGGTGCAGAACCGTTTGCCGGTCAAGATCTGCGTCATGAACAATAATTACCTCGGTATGGTGCGGCAGTGGCAGGAGCTGTTTTTTGACAAACGGTACTCCAATACCGTTCTTGACCTCCCCATTGACTTCGTGAAACTTGCGGAGGCGTTTGGAGCGACCGGTTTGACCGCCACCCGTCCGGAGGATGTGGAGGATACCATCAGAAAGGGTCTTTCCACTCCGGGGCCGGTTCTCATGGAGTTCAAGATCGCCCGTGAGGAAAAGGTTCTGCCCATGGTGCCGGCCGGCGCCTCTCTCAGCGAGATGGTTCTGGCCTCCTGATCGGCTGATATTGTCTTTTTATTGAAATGCCGCCTATTGCCGGTTCATTGAGGAGATAGCCACATGAGACATACTGTAACGGTACTTGTGGAAAACGAATTCGGGGTTTTGTCGCGGGTCGCGGGACTTTTTTCCGGCCGTGGTTTCAATATAGATTCACTGTCGGTGGCGCCCACGAACGAGGAGTCCATTTCCCGCATGACGATTGTCACAAGGGGAGATGAGCAGATCCTCGAGCAGATCACCAAGCATCTTAACAAGCTTATAGACGTCATCAAGGTTATCGACTTCACCGATGGCAGCGCCGTTGAGAGAGAGATGGCCCTGGTGAAGGTGACCGCCGAGGATGAAAACAGAGCGGAGGTGCTGCGGATTGTGGACATTTTCCGGGCCAACGTGATTGATGTTACGCCGAAAAGCTATACCATCGAGGTTACAGGCTCCCCTTCCAAGGTTGACGCCATTCTTGAACTCCTGCGACCTTTAGGGCTCAAGGAACTGGTGCGCACCGGTCCGGTTGCCATCGGAAGGGGCGCGAAAGGGTGGAAGGGATAAGAATCATAGATCGGCGGCCAGCCGCCGGAGATTGTTGTTGCACAATAATTCAGGAGGATACAATGAGGATTTATTACGACAAAGACTGTAACCTTGGAGTGCTGAAGGGGAAGAAGGTGGCGATTATCGGCTACGGTTCCCAGGGACACGCGCACGCCAATAACCTTAAGGATTCCGGCATTGATGTGGTGGTGGGCCTGCGCCCGGATTCTACCTCTGTAAAGAAGGCGGAAAACGCCGGTCTTACGGTCCTTCCCACTTCGGAGGCGGTCAAGATAGCCGATGTAATCATGGTATTGCTTCCCGACGAGATCCAGGGCGATGTATACCGGGAAGAGATCGGTCCCTTCGTCAAGCAGGGCGCATATCTGGCGTTCAGCCATGGATTCAACATCCATTTCGGCCAGATTGTCCCCCGCCACGATATCAACGTCATAATGATCGCTCCCAAGGGACCGGGCCACCTGGTTCGCCACGAGTATCTCAAGGGAGGGGGGGTCCCCAGCCTCATCGCCGTTCACCATGATCCGGCGGGCAACTCCCGTGACGTTGCTCTGGCCTACGCTTCCGCCAATGGCGGCGGCAGGGCCGGCATTATCGAGACTTCCTTCCGTGAGGAAACCGAGACGGATCTCTTTGGCGAGCAGGCGGTCCTGTGCGGTGGCGTCAGCGCGCTCATCCAGGCAGGTTTCGAGACCCTCGTGGAAGCGGGATACGCGCCGGAAATGGCCTACTTCGAGTGTCTCCACGAGCTCAAGCTGATCGTGGATCTCATCTATGAAGGCGGAATCGCCAACATGCGTTACTCCATCTCCAACACCGCCGAGTATGGCGACCTGACCCGCGGTCCGCGGGTAATAACCGAAGACACCAAGGATGAGATGAGGCAGATCCTCGCCGAAATCCAGACAGGCGAATTCGCCAAGGAGTGGATGCTGGAGAACAAGACCAACAAGCCGGTCTTCAGCGCCCTGCGCCGCCATGCCGCGGAGCATCCCATCGAAGAGGTGGGCGCGCGGCTCCGTTCCATGATGTCGTGGATCGGCGCCTCGAAGATTGTGGACAAATCGAAGAACTAGGGAAATTCCCATGCGGGAGAGGCCGGATTCCGGATCATGGAGCGTAGAGCGTCAGGGGGTCCGTATCCGGCCTTTTCATATCATGCAGGCAAGTACGGGGTAGCAAGAGCATGCGTAATCAACATACGCCCATAGCCGCGGAAGGGTATCCCTTTATCGCGGGCGCTGGAATCATCACGCTGGTTCTGGTGCTTCTTTCATGGAAGGCTGCCTCTGTTCTGGCGCTGGCCTTGACTTTCTTTGTGGTCTATTTCTTCCGCAACCCGAAACGGACTCCTCCCGAGGGAGAGAACAATGTCCTTGCGCCGGCGGACGGGGTGATAACCTACCTGGGAAGCGCCCTGGAGAGTCACCTTGATGCGGAAATGACCAAGATAAGTATCTTCATGTCGGTCTTTGACGTCCACGTCAATCGGATTCCCTGTTCCGGAAAGGTGGCCGACACGTTCTACCTTAAGGGGAAATTCCACGATGCAAGGGATGACAGGGCCACATTCGAGAATGAACAGGGTGGCATGATAATCGAGACCGGACATGGGATCCGGATAGTTGTCGTTCAGGTAGCGGGTCTTATCGCAAGGCGCATTGTTTCCTACGTCAATAAGGGAGACATGCTGGAGCGGGGACGGCGGTTCGGAATGATCCGTTTTGGCTCCAGGCTGGATGTCTATCTTCCTCCGGAAGCGGACATTCTCGTGAAACCGGGACAGCGAACCGTGGCAGGAGAAACCGTATTGGGACGCTTGCAATGAGCAGGGAAAAGATCGATATGACGGAAGGGATGCGCAAGGGGATTTACATCCTTCCCAACCTCTTTACCACCGGCAGTCTCTTCGCGGGCTTTTACGGCATCGTCGCCACCATGAACGGAAGCTATGATACGGCAGCCCTCTGGATTCTGATTTCATCCATCTTTGACGGTCTGGACGGCAAGGTGGCCCGTCTCACCGGCACAACCTCCAAATTCGGGGTCGAATACGATTCACTGGCGGACCTCGTTGCCTTTGGTGTGGCCCCCGGCCTTCTCATGTATGCATGGGCGCTGAAACCCTTTGGCAGGCTCGGCTGGCTTGCCGCATTTCTATTCGTCGTGTGCGGCGCGCTGCGGTTGGCGCGTTTCAATGTCCAGGTCAATACGGTGGAAAGCAAGCGTTTCGTAGGCCTGCCCATTCCAGCGGCCGCCAGCATGGTGTCCGCCACGGTTCTGCTGTTTCATCATTTCGGCTGGCCGGGTTCCTTCAAAAAACTGGCGATACTTATTCTCATCTATCTTCTTGCCTTTCTGATGGTCTCCAACTTCCGGTACTATTCCTTCAAGGACCCGGAATTGATCAAGCGCCAGCCGTTCGTGTTTCTTGTGCTGGCCATACTCCTCTTCATCATTATCGCGGCCGAGCCGGTGGTCATGCTGTTTGTGCTGTTCATCTGCTATGTCTTTTCCGGTCCTGTCGGGTATGTAATGACTTATCCAAGGCGTAGAAGGCTTGAAAAGGCCCTCCATCGGGAGGCAAAACAGAACGCTGCCCATGACGAATCACGGAATGAAGCTTGACAGCGGGCGCGGCTTTTTCTTATTATGAAGTCCACAATTGGAAAGGCAATGAAGAGGAGTAGTAATTCCAGTTCTTTTCTCCAGAGAGCCGGTGGGTGGTGTGAACCGGTGTGAAGACGGAATGAACTCGCCTTGGAGCCGCTTCGGTGAAAACAGACATCAGCCGGAGCCGTACCCCGCGTAAAGGGAGAAATGAGGTCCGTAACAACGGACGAAGCAGGGTGGTATCGCGAAGCATGGCCTTCGCCCCTCGATGGGGTGGAGGCTTTTTTATTATCGGGTCACGCGAACAGGGAGGCTATTTATGGAAAAAGTTAAAACCATCAGAATTTTCGACACAACCCTGAGGGACGGCGAGCAGTCTCCGGGGGCGAGCATGAACATTGATGAAAAACTGAGGATAGCCAAGCAACTTCAGAAACTGAACGTGGATGTAATCGAGGCAGGGTTTCCCATCGCATCCGAAGGGGATTTCGAGGCGGTGAAAAGGGTGGCCCAGACCATAAAAGGACCGGAGATAGCCGGACTCTGCAGGGCCAATTCCAAGGATATCGACAGGGGATGGGAGGCGCTGCAATATGCCGGGGATAAAGGCCGCATCCACACGTTCATCGCCACCTCTGACATCCACATGAAGTACAAGCTGCAGATGGAGCCGGCCAGGGTTCTGGAAACGGCGATAAAGGCCGTGAAGCGCGCCAGGTCCTATACCGCGAACGTTGAGTTCTCGTGCGAGGACGCAGTCCGCACGGATATCAAATTTCTGGCCGAGGTTGTGGGGGCTGTCATCGACGCGGGCGCCTGCGTTGTGAATATACCCGACACCGTCGGGTACACGATTCCATTTGAGTACTTCAACATAATCCGTTACCTGAAGGAGAATGTTCCCAATATCGAAAAGGCGATCCTTTCCGTCCATTGCCACAACGACCTGGGACTGTCCGTGGCGAATTCCATTGCGGCTGTCCAGGCCGGAGCGGAGCAGGTGGAATGCACCATCAACGGAATCGGTGAGAGGGCGGGAAACTGTTCCCTTGAGGAATTCGTCATGATCCTCAGGACCAGGCGTGATATCCTCCCCTTCAAGACCAATATCGTGACGGAGCAGATTACGCCGGCCAGCCGCCTTCTCAGCACGGTAACAGGTATAGTTGTGCAGCCCAACAAGGCCATCGTGGGCGCCAATGCCTTTGCCCATGAGGCGGGGATCCATCAGCACGGCGTCATGATGGAAAAGTCGACTTATGAAATCATGACCCCGGAATCGGTCGGTCTCAAGGAGAATGCCCTGGTGCTCGGGAAACATTCCGGCCGCCATGCCTTCAAGAAACGCCTTGAGGAGCTGGGGCACGAGCTTGAAGATGAGATGCTTAACAAGGCGTTTGAGCGTTTCAAGAATCTGGCGGACCTGAAGAAGGAGATCTTCGACGAGGATCTGGACGCAATTGTCGCCGATGAAGTCATGCGCATTCCGGACAAGTACCGCCTGAGCCATATAACGGTTACCTGCGGTTCCTTCGCGGTGGCAACCGCCACCGTCCAGATGGAGATAGATGGAGAGCAGGTAAGGACCGCGGAGCTGGGGGACGGGCCGGTAGACGCTACCCTTAAGGCAATCAAGAAACTGACCAAGAACAAGGCTAAGCTCCTGCAATACATTGTCGAGGGTATCACCGGAGGCACGGATGCCCAGGGCGAGGTGACGGTCCGGCTGTCCGAAGGAAACCGCACCGTAATCGGACGAGGTTCCTCAACGGACATCATCGAGGCTTCGGCGAAGGCATACATAAATGCCCTGAACAGGCTTGCTCTTAAAGTGGACAAGGTCAAGGACAGCCTTTAGGAAGATATGCCACAAATCCCCTCGGATACAACGCCTTGATTTGGCGCCTCTGAAAAATACAGATACTTGAATGCTGAAAAGCCCGCCCCGTGAGAAGCAGACTCGCGGAGCGGGCTTTTTTTGTCCATCAGGCCTTTCCGGTCCGTCACTTTTCATTATGGGTGAATCAGGGATTTATCTGGGGGCGAATATTACTGGTTGACATAATTCCTGGCAAAATGATATTAATGTAACTCTTTTATTATTAGATGTCATTATTCATACATTAAATATTATATGATACTTGCAGAAAGCATCCGCTCCCGCGTCTTTAACGGGAGCAGTCTGGAGAAAGCATGAAGATTCAGAGACCGCTTTTCTGGCATTCGGGGATTGCGTTCCGTTCGCTGCACATGCAGAGCCTCGATCGGGCATACCAGAGCCTTCTCATTCCTTATCAGCGCTTCATGACCCCGTACTTCCGGGGGGTGTGGGACATGGAGGTGGACGAGGGGGCGCTCAGTACCGGAATATTCCATCTGGTAAAGGGGAACTTCATCTTCAGTGACGGAACGCATGCGGCCGTTCCCGGCAATGCCGTTGTCAATCCCCGTTCATTCAGATCGGATTGGGCGGAAGACGGCAAGCCTTTTCCGGTCTATCTGGGCGTAAGGAACTGGAGCGACACCGACGCCAACGTAACCGTCCTGCCATCACTTGCGGAAACTTCCACTGCTTTCACCAGATTCATATCCACCGCCGACCCGGAGGAGGCCAAAGACCTCCATGCCGGCGGGCCGGAAGGCTTCATCAGGAAACTCCATCTTTCCCTGAAGCTGTTCTGGGAGTCCGAGCGCCATGAGAAGGGAGACTATCAATTCATTCCCATCGGCCGGGTGGAGAAATTCGGCTCCGAGATCAGGCTTTCCGGAGATTTCATACCACCCTCCCTTTCCTGCTCGGCATCCGGAACACTGCTGAAACTCGTTCTGGAAATACGGGATCAGTTAACGGCCCGGGCCTACCAGCTGGAGGAACACAAGAGCAGGCGAGGGGTCCAGACCGCGGAATTCGGCTCCAGGGACATGGTCTATTTCCTGGCTCTCAGGTCCATCAACCGCTACGTCCCCCTGCTGGTCCACTACACGAAAGCCGAATTTGCCCATCCGTGGGAGGTGTTCGGCGCCCTGCGGCAGCTAATCGGCGAGCTCACCTCTTTTTCCGAGGAAGTGAGTGTCCTGGGGGAAATGAAAAGCAGAGGCAAAGACAGGAACATTCCCGACTACGACCACGATGACATCTGGACATGCTTCTCCGCGGCCCAGGATATGATATCCCACCTGCTCGACCAGATCACCGCCGGTCCCGAATACGTGATCCGCCTGGTCAGCGACGGAACCTGTTTCGTCGCCGAACTGAAACCCTCCATCTTCGAGGGACGCAATCGCTACTATCTGGCGGTCAAGACCGACGAAGACCCCAAGGTCGTGCTCCACTCCCTGGTAGACATGGCCAAACTCAGCTCTCCGGACTACGTGCGCACCCTGGTCACCCAGGCGCTGCCCGGCATCGACCTGGAGTATCTGCAGGTTCCGCCCCAGGAACTTCCCCGCCGCGCCCACACCCACTACTTCATCATCAACCATCACCACGACCAATGGCAGGGGGTGGAACGAAACCGCTCCCTGGCCCTTTACTGGCACAACGCGCCGGATGACGCCGAGTTAGAACTGATGGTAGTGGGGAGATAGCGCAACCGCCATGTCCGGACGTCATTATCAAAGGGAACTGGTCCGGTTGAGGGAAGAATCGAGAGAGTTTGCCCTGGCCTGGCCGGCCCTGGCCCCGGCCCTTGGCGAGCCCTCGGCCGACCCGGACGCGGAACGGCTTCTGGAGGGAATCGCCTTCAAGATCGGCCTCCTCCGCGACAAACTGGAAGCCGACTTCCCCGAAGTCGTCAACGAGATGATGGGGCGTCTCTTCCCCCATTACGCCCGTCATCTTCCCGCCTCCACCGTTATCGCCTTCACCCTGCAACCGCCTGCTACGGACTCCCGCATCATACCTGCCGGAACGCTCATCCATTCCGTTCCTGTCCAGGGGACTACCTGCGCCTTTTCCACCACCCGGGACGTAGAACTGCATCCCCTGCACATAACCGGGGTCACGCACGGACGATTATCCGCAAGGGAGTGGGAAATCCGCCTCTCCCTGTCCCTTGCGGGGCTTCCCCTGCGAACATGGCGAGCAAAGAAGATCAACCTCTATCTTTCCGGCGACCGCGTATCCGCCGCGGACCTCTTCCTGTGCCTGAACCGCCATCTGAAGGGCATTGTCATCGCCCCGGAAACAGGTGGAACATCATTTCTCCTGCCGCCCGGGCTCCTGAGGCCGGTTGGTTTCGACGCGGACGCATCGCTGTTTCCATATCCCCCCCACGCCTTTCCCGGATATCGTCTTCTCCAGGAATACTTCGCCTTCTCCGACAAATTCCTCTTCTTCGACCTGAGCGGCCTCGAGCAATGGCAAGACCGGGGAGAAGGAAACCGCTTCTGCGTCACCTTCCAACTGGAAGGCCCCGCCACAGGGCCGATACCCGTCCGGCGCGACAGCTTCACATTGTCCGCCGTTCCCGCGGTCAACCTCTTTCCCCACGAAGCCGATCCGATTCTCCTGGACCATCGCGCGACCGCCTCTCTCCTGCGTCCATCGGGACCGGACCCGTCCCACTACCAGATATACTCGGTGGACAGCGTAACCGGAATCACGCGCAGTACCGGCCGGGAACGGGACTATGCCCCTTTTGACCTGTTCCGGACACAAAACCGGGAGACCCCCGTTTACCAGACAATCCCCCGAAAATCGGCGGTTCACGCCGGATTCGACATCTATCTATCCGCGGCCTGG
>CAZFCG010000056.1:23101-23862 GCA_964517595.1 uncultured Geobacter sp.
CTCCATACAGGCGATGTCACCCGGTTGTCATCCCAATTGACGGACACCGTGTCGGCCCGCAACATCACCCCCATCAATCCGGGGACCTTTCCGCCCCCGCCCCCGGAGCTGGGCGACAGATTAAGCGCCCATCTCTTCCTCTCCTGCCTCTCTCTGGCGAGCATTGATATCCTGCCTTCCCTTCTGGAACTGTATCTTTTTTCCGGGAACCGCTCCGGGGCATCTGTAGCCGCCAACAGAAAGCGCATAGCCGGGATCAGGACGGTAACGGCGATGCCGTGCCACCGGTGGCTGCGGGGCATGCCGCTCAGCGGCAGGGAAGTCCGGGTGAAAGCGCGGGGGGATCACTTCGGCGGGCCCGGCGACCTCTACCTGTTCGGCTGCGTGCTTGAGAGGTTCCTGGCCCAGTGCGCGGAGCCCAACACCTTCACCATGCTCACTCTCGAAGAAACCCTGAAAGGAGGAGTCTATCAATGGCCGCCCAGGCTTGGCCGGAAACCTCTCCTCTGATACGCGACCTGCTCGAGCGGGGGCATGAATTCAGCTTCCCCCAGGTAATGCGCCTGGCGCGCGCCTGTCTCGGGCCGGACGCCCTGGAGCGGAATCTGATAAAGGCGCGCCCCAAACTCTCCCTTGCCTTTCCCGCCGCCGATGTGGACAGGGTGGAGAGAACAAAGGACGGCGGACTTCTGGTCAGCGCCAACTTCGGAGGGCTGTACGGCGTCGACTCCCCCTTGCCCACCTTCGAGACCGAAGACCTG
>CAZFCG010000057.1:0-6780 GCA_964517595.1 uncultured Geobacter sp.
GAGGGGTTAAGGCAGGGTTTTAGGGCCTGTGCAATTACCTAACCGGACACTGCTGGGCAATAGTAAAAGAATGGCGTCAGATTTGTCAAAGTGTTTCTATTCTTACGCTTGTATCATGAATTATGCGTATTTAATCAGGTCTACCATGTCCCGCACGGCCCGATCCAGACCCGCGAACACCGCCCTCGAGATAATGGAGTGACCGATGTTGAATTCCTCGATGCCTCCGAATACGGTTACTTTCTTTATGTTGGTGTAGTTGAGACCGTGTCCCGCGTTCACCCCCAGTCCCAGCCTGGACGCAAGCTTGACGGCGTTTTCAATCTTAATCAGCTCCTGCTCCTCGACTTTCCAGTCTGACGCGTCGGCGAAGGCGCCAGTGTGGATCTCCACGTAATCCGCGCCGATCTTGTGCGCGGCCTTGATCTGGTCCGGGTCAGGATCAATGAAGACACTGACGGCTATGCCCCCGTCCTGGAGCCTGGCTATGGACTTTTCCATGGACTGGGCGTGCAGGCGGACGTCCAGCCCCCCCTCGGTTGTCAGTTCCTGGCGTTTTTCCGGCACCAGCGTGCACATGTCTGGCTTGACGGCCAGGGCGATCCCTATCATCTCTTCGGTCGCCGCCATCTCCAGGTTGAGCTTCGTCTTAACCGTTTGTCTCAGGAGCTTCAGGTCACGGTCCTGGATGTGGCGGCGGTCTTCGCGAAGGTGGATGGTGATGCCGTCCGCGCCCGCCAGTTCCGCAATCGCCGCCGCCGCGACAGGGTCCGGTTCCGCCCCGCCCCGCGCCTGCCGTATGGTCGCCACATGATCGATATTAACTCCAAGCTTGGCCAATTCTTTTACCTCCGGTTTCTTTCTTTCCAGGTCAGCGTCGGCCTCCGTCACCGATCATCGGAGCGGCAGCCAGTCCGGGGAGTCAGCGTTTCCTCTTCTTTTTCAGACTGGCAAGCCTTACTTCGATGGTGGACGGGTATATCCTTGACACTGAAATACCTGGAGGAATATTCAGATGCCTGTCCAATCCGCCAAAGGTGGAGATTCCTTCGCCCAGACCGCTCAGATCCAGCGTAATCGTCTTTCTCTCCCATTGAGTAACGCGGAGACTGAATCTCGGTCCGGAAACCATCACCCTGATTCCGGGGGGGATCCGGTTTTCCACGGCCAGTCCGGCCGGAATATTTTGAAGGGCAACGGGGACCATGATTTCCCTTTCCTCTTGCCTGGCGCCGGAGGCCATCAGCCACAGGGCCGCGGCCAGGGCCAGCGCCAGCAGCTTGATGGGAAGATTATCCCGGAGAAAACGGCTTATTATCATCGGAACCACCTGTGATGCCCGGGCAGAATATACTTTTTCAGCATCTTCCGCAGCGTGCCATGATCCACCGCCCTGGTTATCTTGCCTCCCACTGCCAGGGATATGTTCCCCGTCTCTTCGGACACCACTATTACCACCGCGTCCGTTACTTCGCTCAGGCCGATGGCCGCCCGGTGACGGGTCCCCAGGGTCTTGCTCAGTTCATGGTCCCGCGACAGGGGAAGGAAGCATCCGGCCTTGGTAAGCTTTCCTTTCTGGATAATGACCGCGCCGTCATGGATGGGCGAGTAGGGGAGGAAGATGGACGTGAGAATCTCGCTGGTGACCTTGGCGTCTATTTCTGTGCCGATCTCCAGGCTGTTTTCCACTTCGACATCCCGCTCGATAACGATGAGGGCGCCGATGTGTTTATCCGCCAGGGTCACAGTGGCGGCAACCAGTTCCTCCACCAGTTCCGATACCCCTTCCTCGCGGGCTTTCAGGAAAACGTTTCTTCCCAGTGACGACAGGGCCCGGCGGATGTCATGCTGAAAAACGACTACCAGAACGATCAGGATTGAGCCGAAAAAACCGTGCAGAATCCAGTAGAGCGTCTTGAGCCCGAGAAAGAAGGAGAGCGCGTACAGGCAGAGCAGTCCGGCCATGACGAGGATAAGGCGGATGGCCATGCTTTCCTTGATGAGAAGGATGATCTGGTAGAGAATGAACGCGACAAGGAGGATATCCAGCAGGTCGAGCCACGAAACATTCAACGGGAAAGATAGCATCGCTTCCATCACGGAATCCTCGAGGGAAATTCAGGGGAGCAACCGGCCTTTTTACGGATGGAGAACCGCGTGAGCCATCAGGGCGACATCGCGCATCTGTCTTACGTCGTGAACCCTCAGGAGCGAAGCGCCTCCGGCGACGGCGAGGGCCACCGCGGCTGCGGTTCCGTAGAGCCTGTCACCCACGTCGCGACCGAGGACCGCTCCGATGAAACCCTTGCGGGAGGGGCCGACGAGCACGGGGCGACCCAGCGCGGAAAACTCCTTCAGCCCGCGCAGTATCTCCAGGTTTCCCCTCGTGTCTTTGGCGAAGCCGATGCCCGGATCGATGACGATCCGCTCCCTGCTTACCCCACGCGATTCAGCGCACTGGATCCGGGCGGCGAGAAAGGCGGCTACTTCCGGTATCAGGTTGCGGTAGGCTGTGTCCTCCTGCATCTCCGCCGGCCTTCCGCGGGTGTGCATGACAACGAACCCGGCGCTCGTGGCAGCCACCACATCCGCCATGGCGTTATCGAAGCCGCCGCCGCTGATGTCGTTGACGATCTCCGCTCCGGCTCGCAAGGCCTCTGCCGCAACGGCGGATTTATACGTGTCGATGGATATGGGGATGCCCAGGCGGCCCGCCAGCCTCTGGATAACCGGGATTACCCTTTCCAGTTCTTCCTTCCCGTCTACCGGCGAGGCATAGGGACGGGTGCTTTCGCCGCCGATATCGATGCTGTCGGCGCCCTCATCCTCCATTTCCAGCGCCCGTTCCACCGCTCTCTCCGTTTCCCGGAAGAGAGCTCCGTCGGAAAAGGAATCCGGGGTGACATTGAGTATTCCCATGATGTGGGGACGGACGGAAAGGTCGAGCTCTCTCTTGCCGGTCTTCCATATCAAGGAGGAGGCGCTTGAAGGGGATATCTCCGGACCGGCGACGGGACTGTCAGACTTCATCTTCCTGTGAAGAATCGGCCGGTTCCGGTTGAGCCTCATCAGCGGATCCATTTGACGGGTCGGATGGGGTGGAACGGCCCATGATTTCATCCACCTCGGAACCGTTCAGGCTTTCCTTGTCGATGAGCGCCTGGGAGAGTTTGTGCAGGATTTCGATATTGTCCGTCAGGAGAGTGCGGGCGCGGTTGTAGTTGTCTTCGACGATACGGCGGATCTCCTCGTCTATCTCCACCGCCGTCGCCTCGCTGAAGTTTTTCGACACGGCCATCTCGCGACCCAGGAAGATCTGCTCGTCCTTTCTGCCGTAGCTCACCGGACCGAGCCGTTCGCTCATGCCCCATTCGCAGATCATCTTGCGGGCTATCTCGGTGGCGTGCTCGATATCGTTGCCCGCGCCGGTGGTCATGGTCTGGAAGACCAGATCCTCGGCCGCCCTTCCTCCCATCAGCACGGCTATCCTGTCCAGCAGGGACTCCTTGTTATAAGAGTGTTTGTCCTCGATAGGGAGCTGCATTGTTATGCCGAGCGCCCTGCCCCTGGGGATGATGGACACCTTATGCACCGGATCGGCGTTGGGGATGAATTTGGCCACCAGGGTGTGCCCCGCCTCGTGGTAGGCGGTGTTGCGCTTCTCCTCTTCGGAGATGACCATGCTCCTGCGCTCGACGCCCATCAGGACCTTGTCCTTGGCGTCGTCCAGGTCCTGGATTTCCACGAAGTTCTTGTCCTTGCGGGCGGCCAGAAGGGCCGCCTCGTTCACCACGTTGGCCAGGTCGGCGCCGGAGAAACCGGGCGTGCCCCGGGCGATAACGGACAGGTCCACGTTGGGCGCCAGTGGCGTCTGGCGGGAATGCACCTTCAGGATCGCCTCCCGTCCCTTCACGTCCGGGCGGGGGACCACCACCTGGCGGTCGAACCTTCCGGGACGGAGGAGGGCCGGATCCAGGACGTCCGGCCTGTTGGTGGCGGAAATGAGGATAACCCCTTCATTGGACTCGAAGCCGTCCATCTCCACCAGGAGTTGGTTCAGTGTCTGTTCCCTCTCGTCGTGTCCTCCTCCCAGCCCCGCGCCCCGATGCCGGCCCACGGCATCGATCTCGTCGATGAAGATGATGCAGGGAGCGTTCTTCTTCCCCTGGACGAACAGGTCGCGCACGCGGCTGGCGCCGACCCCCACGAACATCTCGACGAAATCCGAGCCGGAGATGGAGAAGAAGGGCACGCCCGCCTCGCCGGCGATGGCCCGTGCCAGGAGTGTCTTGCCGGTCCCCGGAGGGCCGACCAGCAGGACGCCCTTGGGAAGACGTCCCCCGAGTTTGGTGAATTTCTTCGGGTCTTTCAAGAATGATATGATCTCGGCCAGTTCTTCCTTGGCCTCGTCAACCCCGGCCACATCCTCGAAGGTGAGCCTTCCCTGGGCCTCGGTGAGGAGTTTCGCCCTGCTCTTGCCGAAGGACATGGCCTTGCCCCCGCCCACCTGCATCTGTCGCATGAAAAATATCCAGACGCCCACCAGAAGAATGAGGGGGAGCCATGACAGGAACATGGAGAGCCAGGAGACCTTCTCCTCTTCCGCCTTGGCGGTTATGGGGACCTTCTTTTCCAGCAGTTTCTGGGTCAGGGAAGGGTCTTCCGGTTTGTAGGTGCGGAATTCCTTGCCATCGGTATATTTGCCGAAGACTTCGCTCCCCTGAAGGGTGACGGACGCGACCTTGCCGGCGTCAAGGGCGTTTATGAATTCCGTATAGTTGGTCTTTTCCTGGCTGGAACGGGGCTTGTTGAAGAGATTGAAGGCCAGGATCATCATAAGGCTGATGACGAGCCAGAGTGCTAGATTCTTATAGAACTGATTCAAATGCTACCCCCGTGAATTTCGTGCTTTATCGTTAAATATTTTTTTGCGGAATATGTAAATGTGGTCAATATCCCTCGCGACCAGGAGCTTTATTCATGATCTGCATTCAAAGATGGCGCTTTTCCCCTCACCCCTGCCCCTCCCGGCGGGAGAGGGAAAAAACGAACCTTCTCCCTCAGGGAGAAGGTGGCCGAAGGCCGGATGAGGGGGAAAGTTGCCGAAATGAATCATGTCGTCCCTTCTCACCCTTCCTCCCAACCCCCTTCCATCAAATGGTTGGGGGAATGTCTTGCAGCTCTTTTGCCTGAGGCTCAAAATAGTGCGACATTATTGATGAAATAACATAGGGAAGGTTGTTTTACAAGGGGTTAAGGCGAAATAACGGTGATTTCAACCCTTATGGCTTCGGCTTCGCCGGCGGAAACGCGCGCCGGTTCGGCGATCCGGTGTCCGCATATCCATAGGAGTTCCGCGCCGCAAAACAGAAGCGGTATGCGGCGCCGGTCGTCCGGAGGAACCTTTCCGTCTATGAAAAAGTCTTTTACCTTTTTTGTTCCGTTCATGCCCAGGGGATGAAACCGGTCTCCCGGGCGGAATGTCCTTAGCGTCCACGGAAAAGGATTGCGGAAGTGATCCACATAGGCCTGATCCGGGGGGAGCGACGTCCATTCTTTCGGGGCCTGGTCGGCCTGAAGGGTGAGGACCCGCCCGTCGGGGAGGCTATAGACTCCCGTACCGCCGATGGTCACTTCCCAGGGAGCGGCGTCCTTGTCCGCCAGTCGGCTGGTCAATGAAAGGGTATCGTAACACCTTGCCGCGGTCAGCCCCCGTGGCAGGGAGGCTCGCCCGTTGCCCGCCGGCGACAGGGCAAGTTCGTCGATCTGCCTGAGGTGGACGCCGGCAATGCCGGACAGGCTGCCGCTCACCTCCCGTATGGCCCGTCGGTAGAGCCGCATGCGCATTGCGGGGAGTTCCGCCCTCACCCGGGGAAGGTTAAGGGTGACGGTTCCCGGCTCGAGGGTGGCAATCCCGGCGAAGATGCGCCCGGTGAACGACTCCAGAAGTTCCTCGTCCGCGGCGAGAATCTCCGCCG
The DNA here is from genome assembly GCA_964517595.1 of uncultured Geobacter sp. Lineage (GTDB taxonomy): Bacteria > Desulfobacterota > Desulfuromonadia > Geobacterales > Geobacteraceae > RPRC01. The sequence continues at coordinate 5,979 of CAZFCG010000057.1, forward strand.
CCGCGTTCAGGCGTTCCGTCAGGGCGGGGTTGTAAGAGGCAAGGTAGGGAAGGCACTCATGCCGGATACGGTTGCGCAGGAAGCTCCTGTCGTCGTTGCTTTGGTCCTCCCGGAACTCCAGACCCCGTTCTTCCAGGTAGGAGAGTATCTCCGAACGGGTGATGTCCAGGAGGGGACGGGCGTAAAGTTCCGCGGCGAGATGCCGCATGGCGCCAAGGCCGGTGGTTCCGGCGCCGCGCAGAAGACGAAGCAGAAATGTCTCCGCCTGGTCGTCCGCATGGTGCCCCAGGGCGACCCGCCGCGCCCGGTATTCCCGGGCCAGCCGCCGGAACCATTGGTAGCGGGCGGTGCGGCCCGCGTCCTCCAGGGAGAGCTTCCGGTCGCGGCTGAGTTTGAGGACGTCGACGCTCTCCATCTCGAAGGGAAGCCCGAAACGCTCCGCCAACTTGCGGACAAAGGCGGCGTCGCCGTCCGATTCCGCGCCGCGCAGCCGGTGGTTCATGTGTGCCACGACAATGTCCAGTTCCAGGTCCCGCAGGGAGACCAGGATATCCAGAAGGGCCACGGAATCCGCTCCGCCGGATACGGCGGCGATCACCCTGTCTCCCTCACGGAACAGCATCCGTCCGCGTATCGTCGCCAGCGCCTTTTTTAGAACGGAATGGGCGGACAAGGGTTCATCTCCACATCCACCGCCCCAGTGCCGGATGGCGGGGGATTGATTAAGGAACTGAGCCTCTTGCAAAACGTCATGAGGAGGCCGGGATGCACGGCGCAAGCAAGCGAGGAAGCGAGGCGTACA
>CAZFCG010000057.1:6805-12525 GCA_964517595.1 uncultured Geobacter sp.
CCCTGCTTTCCTGGGAAAGAGGGGGAGTTTGGTGGCGGTGCAGGGACTTGAACCCCGGACACTGCGGATATGAGCCGCATGCTCTGACCTGCTGAGCTACACCGCCTGATTCCGTGTACGGATTACAGACTTCCGTAAAAAATACCTCCCTGGAAAAACCAAAGAGGCATATACGATACTTCAAATACTACTCTCTGGAAAGAACTTGCCGCTCTTTCCCTTTTGCGGGTGTCGCAGCTCTTCGTGCCCGATGTTTATATAGCACATTTTTTTCCGTGTCAAGGGAAAAGCTTGGGCCTCTTACAGCTTCATGCCGCATTCCGGGCAGAACTTCGCTCCTGGCGAAATCCCGGTCGAGCATCCGGGGCAGGTTGATTTCTCTGCCATCTTGAAACCGCACTCAGGGCAGAACCTGGCGCCATGGGTTTCCTTGCCGCATTGGGGGCAGACCAGTTGGCGCTCGCGCTTTACATCCATCTTCTTCCCCTGCTGGATGCCTTCCAGGGCGGCCTTTTCTCCTGCCGCGTACACCTTTCCCTGGGCGCGGGCCGCTTCGATCTCCACCTCGGCGTCCGGCGCGCAGTTCAGGCACAAACCGCTGTCCCGGTTGAAACACTGGTCGCACACATACTGGTAACATTTGGCGCAACGATGGAAATGGGCCTTGGCCTGTTCCACCGCCTTGCTGAACTCGGCGTCCCGGGCCTTTCCGTATCCCGATTCGGCGAGTCCCTCCACGGCGTCTCCCACACCGTCCAGCATTCCGCCGAGGAATCCCGCCGCCTTTCTTAGCCAGCCTGAAGCCTGGCCGCCGCGATACGGAACAAAACCGGTGCGCCAGGTATCCTGGCAGCGCTCGCAGTAAAACTCGAATTGAAAACCGGCGTTTACTCCCTGCTGCCGGCAGAGATCGTTATAATTATCGCTGAATTTCAGTTCTCCCATGGCTTCTCTCCCCTGTGGTTTCACCGCCCGGCCCTGTTTACGGTCGGGGCGCGAAATCCCTTGTCACTGGTTGCCGGTATCTATTCTCAGATACTCTTCTCCCTGCTTCCTGTACAGCTCCTCCGGAAGCAGCAGGGCTTCGGCGAGGGCGGTTTCCACCACTTCCCTCTCTTTTTCCGCGTAGCGGATGGCCAGGCCGCAGTCGGCGCTCAGGGTTCGCGGCGCCGGTATCAGGAGGATATCCAGCCCCAGCCCCTTCAGAAGCTTTTCCGCCTTCATTACCCTGTGGATGCTGTTGAATATCCCCACCAGGTCTCCTTCTCTGACCATCCATGCCCCCTTGCGAAAGATGGCGGATTCTACACACAGCCACAGGGGCTTTTCAAGAAATAAAATATGCAGATATGCATGTAGAATAGTTTCAGGGCGAATAATACCCTGCTTTCCATACATATTCTTTCCAACCATCCTTGACTTCAGCCTGTACCGCGGAAAGACCGGGAAATCCGGGTCAGCATGGGATGTGTTCCTACAGCCAGTGTTTCGGATACTGGCGATGGTGAACCACGTTGTTGGTGAAGAGGGCTACCAGGAGCAGGATGAGGGCGCCCGAGAGGACGGGGTCTACGATGAACCAGAGGGAGGCTTTTCCCTGCACTCCGATAAAGGCGGTTGAGCCTCCCGGTGGATGGATGGTCCGGGTAAGATACATGAGAAGGACGGCAAGCCCCACAGCCAGCGAGATGGACAACGGGCCGGAGCCTGTGAAATGGACAACCGCCACTGCTATGGCCGCGGAAACCAGGTGACCTCCCACCAGGTTTCGGGGCTGGGCGAGGGGCGACTCGGGCGCGCCGAACAGGAGGACCGCCGATGCCCCGAAGGAGCCTATCAGGAGTGGGTGGCCGGACATGCGGGCAACGAGCACGATGGCAAGGATCGCGGTTGCGCCGCTCAGGGCGCCCCAAAGGGCATATTTAAGTGATAGGGGCTGATGGGAGGCCTTAAGTTGTCCCCTCATCTTTCCGGGCAGTCTGGTGAGTCTTTTCCGCAATACAGCCACCTCCATGGGCGCCATGATCCCGTCCTGTGCAGTCTCGGGCACCAGACGAATCCGCCCCAAAATACGCCGTGGGCGCCCTGAAGTCAACAGGATGGATTTGTCTCCGGAAGGCTCTCGGTGGCGGAATCTGATGACGCGGCCCGAAACCGGACGGCCACTATTTGACACCACGCGGGTGTAAGGGATATATAGAGCGTACTTGAAGGCGCGGGAAGGAGCGTTGATAATGAAAAAGACCCTTGTAACGGGAAGATTGTCCTGCCATAGGGACGGCTATGGATTCGTCAGGCCCGACAACGGCGGCGAAGATATCTTCATCCCGGCCCGCCGCCTGCGCTCTTCCATGCACGGAGATCTGGTCAGGGTGAGCTTCAACTGGAGACGTGGATCCGACAGACGTGAAGGAACGATCGTCGAGACGCTGGAGCGTGGTTACACCAGCGTTGTCGGCCGTTACGAGGCAGCCGGCGCCGGAGGTTTCATCATACCCGATGACGGGCGTCTTGCCTGCGCCATTTCCGTTGCCCCGGCCGACAGGGGAAAGGCGCGCCACGGCGATATGGTTGTCGCCCTGATTACCGCCTATCCCGATGGCGGGCGGTCCGCCGCGGCGAAGGTGACCGAGGTTCTCGGCCGGCCGGACGATCCGGAGGTGGAAGTCCTTGCCATTGCCAGGAAATACGGCCTGCCCCTCCTCTTTTCCGACGAGGTCCTGGTAGAGGCCCGCGCCGTTTCCGGGGCCGTAACCGGCGAGGATATGAACGGGCGCGTGGACCTGCGGGGGGAGCCCACCTTTACCATCGACGGGGAAACCGCCCGCGACTTTGACGACGCTGTGTCGGTGGGCAGGGAGGGCGCTTCCATCCGCCTGCGGGTTTCCATCGCCGATGTCTCCCATTATGTGCCGAAAGGGTCCGCCCTGGACCGCGAGGCATACAACCGGGGCACATCGGTCTATTTTCCGGACCGCTGCATTCCCATGCTTCCCGAGATCCTTTCAAACGGCATCTGTTCCCTCAATCCCCATGAGGAGCGGCTGACCCTGACGGTCGAGATGCTGTTGGACCCGGAGGGAGAACCCCTTGAGACGAAATTCTACCCCAGCGTCATCAGAAGCAGCGAGCGCCTCACCTACACCGAGGTGATGGATGTTCTTTCGGGTGCAAATCCGGAAACCACGGGTCGGCTGCAAGGGCTCACGGAACATCTGCGCATCATGGAGGAGCTTGCCGGGAGGCTCATGACAAAGAGGCGGCGCAGGGGGAGCATAGATTTCGACCTGCCGGAACCGGAGATTGTCCTGGACATCCAGGGCCGGCCGGAATCCATCGGCAGGGCGGAGCGCAACCTGGCCCACCGCATCATCGAAGAGTTCATGCTCGCCGCCAATGAGGCTGTCGCCGCCTTCCTCGCGGAACACCGTATTCCTTGCATCTATCGCGTCCACGAACCGCCGGACCCGGTGAAGCTCAGTGAATTCAAGGAATTTGTCAGGCCTTTCGGCATCGCCTTCCGCTCCGGGAGCTGTCCCGTCGCTCCAGGGGAGCTGCGGCGGCTGCTGGAGACGGTGGAGGGGAGACCGGAGGAGAAAATGGTGAACCAGATCCTCCTGCGCTGCATGAAGCAGGCCCGGTATGCGGCTGATAACATCGGCCATTTCGGCCTGGCCTCTCCATGCTACCTTCATTTCACCTCTCCCATACGCCGCTATCCGGACCTTGTGGTCCATCGCATCCTCAAGGAGCGCCTGGCGGGGGGAATGAAGAAGGACGGCGCCCTGCTTGACGCGGCGCATCTGCCTGAGACGGCGGAACAGTCCAGCAGACGGGAGCGCATCGCCATGGAGGCGGAGCGGGAGATCGTCGACCTGAAACGGCTTCAGTACATGGAAGGCAGGGTCGGCGAGGTGTTTGAAGGCTTCATCACGGGAGTCGCTTCTTGCGGGTTCTTCGCGGAGCTGGAGGAGTTTCCCGTGGAGGGCCTTGTCCACATAAGCTCGCTTCCCCATGATTACTACCTCCTGCTGGAGAAGCAGCACGCGCTTATGGGGGAACGGTCCGGACGCAGGTTCCGCGTCGGAGACCGGGTTACGGTGCGGGTGGAAAATGTAAGTATGGAAAGGAAGCGCATCGGGTTCGCGCTGGCGGAAGCGGAGCAACCAGTCCCTTCCAGGCGGGGGACAAGGCAGGCAAAGGTCTTTCCGCCGGCGTCCTCGCCCTTTCGGGGCGCCAGAGGGAAGGGCCCGAGGCCGGGACGTCCCGGAAAGAAGCGGTGAAAGCGGTTGCGCATCATGGCCGCGTCATGGTAAAGTTCCACACTTTTCCCCCCTGCCGGCCCGCAGCCGTAAGAGGGAATACCCGGAGGCGAGCGGACCATGGCTGATGAAAAGATACTGCCCCTCGTGGAGCACCTGGTAGAGCTGCGCAAGAGGCTGATCATTATCATCGTCGCGGTGGTTATCGGCATGGGAATAGCCTGGAACGTCTCTGAACAACTTCTTTCTTTCATCGAGCGTCCCCTGACGGGCAAGACCTATCTGAGCGACCTGAAGGTCCGCGTCTATGGGGAAATGAAGAAACGCTATCCTGCCGCATATGAGAGATACGGCCTGGAAAAGGAGGTGCGGATTCCGGAAGGAGACCGCAAACTCAACTATACCGCGCCCCTGGAGCCTTTCTTCATCCAGTGCAAGATCGCCCTTATCCTCGGATTTATCTTCGCCTTGCCAGTGGTTTTCCATCAGGTCTGGCGTTTCGTAGCGCCGGGGCTTACGGCTGGGGAGAGACGACTGGCCTTGCCCTTCGTTTCCTTCTCCACCGTCAGTTTCTGCGCGGGAGCGCTGTTTTTCCTGGTGGTCATCTGGCCGGTGATCATCAATTTCTCCCTTTCCTACGAAACGGAGGGGCTGCGGAGCTGGTTCAGCCTGAGCGCATATGTCAATTTCTGTCTCCGCCTGATCCTCATCTTCGGCCTGATATTCGAACTTCCCGTGCTGACGATGCTGCTGTCCAGGTTCGGCCTCGTCAATGGAAAGCTGCTGGCGCGCAACAGGAAATACGCTGTTCTGGCCAGCGCCATTATCGCGGCCTTTCATGCCGATCTGATAACCATGTTCGTCGTGATGGTCCCCCTCTACCTGATGTACGAGGTAAGTATCTGGGTTGCGTATCTGTTCGGAAAGAAGAGGTCGGCGGTCGCCGCCTGACGGAATAGACATGATTATTCGCAGAAACATGGACGAGATTCCAGCCGGGCTTCAGGGCGCGGTGGTGACCATCGGCAACTTCGACGGCGTGCACCTGGGACACCGGGAAATCTTCCGCAGGGTCTGTTCAGCCGCGTTTGAAACGGGCGGAAGCTCGGTTGTGGTAACCTTCATTCCCCATCCCATGAAGGTCCTGTCGCCCGAGCGGGATTTCCGGCTCATTACCACCTATGCGGAAAAAGAGAGGCTTATCGGCGAGTCCGGGATCGACTGCCTGATTACGCTTCCCTTTTCCAGGGAGTTTGCCTCTGTTCCGGCGGAACGCTTCGTGCGGGATGTGCTTGTGGGGCGTATCCACATGAAGAGGTTGATCATCGGCTATGATTACGCCTTCGGACGCAACCGGGAGGGTGATGTGCGCCTCCTGCGCCGCCTGGGCGGAGAACTTGGATTCGGAGTGGATATGCTGGAACAGATAGGCAACGGTGAGACGGGCTTCAGCAGCAG
>CAZFCG010000057.1:12535-23492 GCA_964517595.1 uncultured Geobacter sp.
ACCTCTGCGGTGCGAGAAGCCTCCACCATTGGCGGCTACAGGGACACGAAGTTCTTCTGGATGTTGCGCATCCCGACCGCCTTCTTCCGCGGATATGACTATGTCGCGCGGACCATCTACGCCCTGCGTGGATGACTTGACTCGGACAAATCAAGGGTAAACCGCAATTGCAGCGCGGTTCGCCGGCGTCATTCGAGCAGCAGCGCCGTCAGGGAAAGGCTCACGGAAGGCGACGTCCGGGGGGTGGCGCGTTTGCTGGGGCGTCATTTTTCGGTGGGAGGCCTGGTGGTGCATGGATTTCACCGGGGACGCAAAATCGGTTTCCCCACCGCCAATGTCCAGGTGGAGGAAGAGATACTGCCGCTTCCCGGAGTTTACGCCGTAAAGGTGGAGGGCGAAGGGTGGATGCGTGACGGGGCGTGCAATGTGGGCGACAATCCCACCTTCCATGCCTCAAAGGTTACCGTTGAGGCCCATATCCTGGATTTTGACGGCGACCTTTACGAAAAACGGCTCCGGGTGCATTTCGTAGACCGTATCCGCGACGAGAGGGAGTTCCCGGACGTGCGCGCCCTGACCCATGCCATCCGCATGGATGTGGCCCGTTGCCGGGAGCTGCTGCGGGATGCCGTGCCAACGATCCGTGATGACGAATAGTCCGGAAGAAGGCGGCGCCCTGGCTGAAGCGGAAGGCGCGGCTGCGCTGGGAAGGGAGCGGCGGCTGCGCCTGCAATTCTGGATCGGTGTTGGAATAAGCGTCTTCTTCATGCTGGTTCTGTTTCGAGCCATGGATTTCCACAGGCTCCTGGAGGCCCTGAGGTCCATGGATGCGCGCTTTCTGGCGCCGGCCGTGGTTGCCACCCTGTTCAGCTACTACACCCGGGCATTCCGCTGGAAACTGCTGCTGGCAGGTGAAAAGGATGCCTCCATGTCCAATCTCTTTGCCGCTGTTACCATCGGATACATGGCCAACAACCTTCTTCCGGCGCGTATCGGAGAACTGGCCAGGGTTTACGTACTCGGAGAGCGGGAGGGGATAGACAAGGGAGCGGTTTTCGCCTCTCTCGTGCTGGACAGGCTCTTCGACGGCTGCGCGGTTCTGCTGATCCTGCTGGCGGCGCTCTTTACCCTGCGGCTCCCCGGAGGGAGCGAAGGCGTAAGGACCGCCCTGGTGACCGGCGGCTATGTCATGGCCGGAGTCTATGTGGCGCTTATCGCCTTTCTGGTCCTTCTCCGGAAAAAAAGCTCCCTGATGCTCCGCCTTGCAGGGCTGGCCCTCAAGCCCCTTCCCCCCGCCGTCGGACAAAGGGTCATGCCCCTGCTGGTCTCGTTCATCGGCGGGGTCCGCCTGCCGTCGCGGCCGGGGAACATCGCGGGCCTGGTTTTCTCATCGGCGGTCATCTGGCTGTCGGCCATCTGGCCCATCGACCTCCTGCTCCGCTCTTTCGGCATCGAGCTTCCATTGACCGCCTCCCTGTTCATCATGGTCCTGCTGGTGGCGGCGGTGATGATCCCCGCCTCTCCCGGATACATCGGCACCTATCACTACGCCTGCTACCAGGCGTTGACGGTCTTCGGAGTTACCGGTGAAAAGGCCCTCGGCGTGGCCCTGGTCATCCACGCCGTCAACTTTTTCCCCATCACCTTTCTCGGGCTTTACCACCTGGCGCGCGGCGGGATGAAGCTGTCGGGGCTGGGAAGGAAGGGCGGTTAGGGGGAGAAGGAGAGAGGGTGCTTTTTCCATTCTCCTTTCCCGTTTTATCCCCCTCATCCGGCCTTCGGCCACCTTCTCCCGGGGGGAGAAGGAGAATCGGGTGTATTTATAATAGAACCCTTCTCCCTTGGGGAGAAGGCGCCCCGGAGGGGCGGATGAGGGGAAAAGACTGGGAGATAACACGGCGAGATAACAATAGCGCCACCGTGAATGTTCCGCCGGACATCACTAACCAGCAGAGAGGAAAATATCAGTGAGCCGGAAAACATCCCCAGCTTCCATGGACATCTTCGCAATCCTCTCCTTTGGCCTGCCGCTGTTCGTCTATCTCCTTACCCTTGCTCCGTCCGTCACCTTTTTCGACAGCGGGGAATTCCTTACGGCCATTTCCTCTCTCAGGATCCCCCATTCTCCGGGTTATCCCCTTTTCGTCAACTACGCCAAGCCGTTCACCTGGCTTCCCCTAGGGAGTATCGCCTTCCGTGTCAATTTCGCGACAGCCGTGTCAGCCTCCCTGGCGTGCCTGGGCGTCTACCTCCTCACGATGCGCCTTATCCCGCTCATTGAGGACAGCGGTTCCCCCGCGCCGCGATTCCTTCGCCGCTCGGCCGGGCTGTGCGCGGCCCTCGCCTTCGCCTTTACCCCTCGTCTCTGGCTCCAGTCCAACCATGACAAACCCTATCCGCTGCTGGCCTTTCTCTCCGCGGTCATCTTGTGGCTGACCCTGGCGTGGCGGGAGAAATACCAGCGGGGAGAGGAAACTCCTGGCCTGGTCTACCTGGCGGCATTCCTCTGCGGTCTGGCTACCGGGGCGCATCAGTTGATAGTCCTGCTTGTCCCATCCTTTGTCTTCCTGATCCTGCATGTCGACTGGAGGCTTATCCTCCGCGTCAGGGAGCAACTGCTGGCTGGCGCTTCCTTCCTCGTCGGCTTTTCCGTATATCTCCACCTCCCCGTGCGGGCGATGGCCAACCCCCTGCTCAACTGGGGCGATCCCAGGACCCTGTCCGCCTTTCTCTGGTCCTTTCTGCGCAAGGGATATCCAATGGAAAGGGTGGATCGCGACCTGCCGCTCCTCATGAAACAGTTGAACGCCTTCAATCTGGTCAACGAATTTTCCGTGGCCGGTTTCTTCCTGCTGCTGGCCGGGATCCTTGCCTGTCGCCGCGCCGGCGCCTTCATAGTCGCCTACGGGATAGCCATAGTGGTTTTTCTCGCATATATCGCCGGGTACCAGAACACGCCGGAAGAGACCATCTTCCTTACGGAGGAATTCTTTACCCCTCTTTATCTCATCGGCGCGGTCTTTGTCGGCCTGGGACTTTATTCCGTAGCGGGCTGGCTTGCGCGGGCCATGGGTCGTTTTTCCGTGGCCGCCCGCTGGATTCCGGTCACTCTGTTTCCCTTGATGGTCCTCCTCCCGGCCTCTCTCTGCGCGACCAACTTTCTGGAAAACGACCAGTACGAAAACTATCTGGCCCATGACTACGCCGCCAATACCTTCCGCTCCCTGCCCGAGGGCGCTGTTCTCTTTACCTGGGGGGACAGTGGCGCGTTTCCCCTCTGGTACATGCAGGGCGTGGAGCGGATGAGGGAAGACCTGACCCTGTTGCACATCCCCCATCTCCACTTCCGCTGGTATCTGGATTCCTTCCCCGGCCTCTTTACGGAAAGCATCCTGCTCAGGGAAGGGGTCTCTTCACTTCTCATCAGGGATGTGTTTCTTCTTGCGGTGAAAGAGCAGATCTCCAACAGGCCGGTCTTCGTGGATTTCTCCGCCCGTCACTCCATTGACCCTGATCTTCCGCCCGTTCAGCAGATGGGAATGGTCTTCAGGATAGCGCCCGCGGCTTCCGGCGAGGGGTATCCGCCGGATACGGGTGTCTGGGAAGACTATTCCCTGAGGGGCGTCCTGGACGGCAGGCTGTTCTTCCGGGACCTGGATTCGGAGAAGGCGGTCCAGATCTACGCCTACAGCCGTCTCGAAGCCGGCAGGACATTGATCTCCCTGGGCCTGACCGGGGAGGGGGTAGAGGAGTTGCGCATCTCCGCCAGGCTTTCTCCGGCGATGCGCGGCGAGGCGGAACGGATACTACGGGAACAAGGAGCGAGGTGAACCATGAGGATAAACGGAAAAACCAGGGTCCTGGGGATAATCGGCTGGCCGGTGGCACATTCCCTTTCCCCTGTCATGCACAACGCGGTAATCGACGACCTGGGCATCGACTTTGTCTATGTGCCTTTTCCGGTGGAACCGTCGGCCCTCGGAACGGCCATTCAGGGGTTGCGGAGCATGGGCGTGTGGGGCTTCAATGTCACCATACCCCACAAGACTGACGTTATTCCTTTTCTTGACCGGATTACCAGGGAAGCGGAGCTGGCGGGCGCGGTAAACACCGTATATCGGGACGGGGAGCTCCTTGTGGGTCACAACACGGACGGCATCGGGTTCCTCTCCTCGCTGCGACATGACCTGGGACGTGATCCGGACGGCCTGACGGTGCTGCTCCTGGGCGCGGGCGGCGCCTCCCGGGGCGCCTTGGCGGCGCTTGCCCAGGCGGGCGCCGGCCGTATAATTATAGCCAACAGGACCGTGGAGCGGGCGCGGGGGCTGGTGGACAGATTCGCGCGTCTTTTCCCCCGGGTCTGCTTTGACGTGTCCTCCCTGGAGGAGAATGCGTTGACCACAATCCTGAAGGGCGCCGAGCTGCTGGTCAACACCACATCCGTTGGGATGGATGGCACGAAATTTGATACGGTGAAACTTTCGGAAATGCGCGCCGGCGCTGGCGTCTATGACATGGTATACATCCCGGCCGAGACTCCCCTCCTGGCGGAAGCCGCGAGGCGTGGACTCGACCGGGTAAACGGCGCGGGAATGCTGGCCGCGCAGGGTGAAGAGGCCTTCCGTATCTGGACCGGAATAGCGCCGCCTCCTGATTTCATGAAAAATATCCTGTCAGAAGAACTTGGAAAATTAACAAAATATTGACATTAGTCTTTATTCAAAATAGTATCGAGCCGCTGAAATGACACGCGCCACCATAAACTGAGGTCTTCATGCAGCCAAGCAGACTGGGCGAACTTCTCGTCCGCAGCAACCTGATAACTAAAGAACAACTGTCGAAGGCCCTGGAGGAGCAGAAAAACTCCGGAGGGCAGCTCAGGCTGGGCACGGTGCTGATCAGGGACGGATATATCAAAGAGTCCGAGCTGACCGCGTTCCTCTCCAAGCAGTACAGCGTCCCTTCCATAAACCTGGCCGACTTCGACATCGATCCGGCGGTGGTCAAGCTCCTCCCCGCCGACGTGGTGCAGAAGTACCAGGCCATACCGGTGAACCGGGCCGGCTCCACGCTCATCCTTGCAATGAGCGACCCATCCAATATCTTCGCCATTGACGACATAAAGTTCATGACCGGCTACAACGTGGAGGTCGTGGTCGCGTCCGATTCCGGCATCAAGTCCGCCATAGACAAGTTCTACGACCAGTCTGCGTCCCTGGCCGACATGATGAGCGATCTGGACATGGAGGACATGGAGGTTGTGGCGGACCATGAGGAGGTGGATGTTACCTCCCTGGAGCGGGCCACCGAGGATGCCCCGGTCGTCAAGCTGGTGAACATGATCCTCTCCGACGCCATCAAGCGCAAGGCCAGCGATATCCACATCGAGCCCTATGAGCGCACCTTCCGGGTACGCTACCGCATCGACGGAGTCCTGTACGAGGTGATGAAGCCGCCCCTGAAGCTGAAGAACGCCATCACCTCCCGCGTCAAGATCATGGCCGAACTGGACATCGCCGAGCGGCGCCTTCCCCAGGACGGACGCATAAAGATCAAGCTGGGCGGAGGCAAGGACATGGATTTCCGCGTCTCGGTCCTGCCCACCCTGTTCGGCGAGAAGATCGTCCTGCGGCTTCTGGACAAATCCAACCTGCAACTGGACATGACCAAGCTGGGCTACGAGCCCGAGGCCCTGGTCAATTTCAAGGAGGCCATCCACAAGCCGTTCGGCATGGTTCTGGTAACCGGCCCCACCGGCAGCGGCAAGACGGTCTCCCTCTATTCCGCCCTCGCCGAACTGAACAAGACCTCGGAAAACATCTCCACCGCGGAGGACCCGGTGGAATTCAACTTCGCCGGCATCAACCAGGTGCAGATGCACGAGGACATCGGCCTCAACTTCGCGGCGGCCCTCCGTTCCTTCCTTCGCCAGGACCCGGACATCATCATGATTGGGGAGATCCGTGACTTCGAGACCGCCGAAATAGGGGTAAAGGCGGCCCTCACCGGCCACCTGGTGCTCTCCACCCTCCACACCAACGACGCGCCGTCCACCATCAACCGTCTCCTGAACATGGGCATCGAACCGTTTCTGGTCGCTTCGGCGGTGAATCTCATCACGGCGCAGCGCCTTGCCCGGCGGGTCTGCGCCGCGTGCAAAGAGGTTGAGGAGGTGCCCGTGCAGGCCCTCATCGACGCGGGTGTTTCGCCCGATGAGGCGGCATCCTATGTCTGCCACAAGGGCAAGGGGTGTGAAAAGTGCAACAACACCGGCTACAAGGGGCGCGTCGGTTTCTACCAGGTAATGCCCATGATGGAGGAGATCCGGGAGCTGATCCTGAACGGCGCCAATACCGCTGAGATAAAAAGGGAGTCCATGCGCCTGGGGGTAAAGACCATGCGCCAGTCCGGCCTCACCAAGCTCAAGGAAGGCGTCACCTCCTTTGAAGAGGTGCTGCGGGTGACCATGGCTGATGATTGATGCCGGAAAGGCTGCTATAATCTTATTTCTTCTTGGTTTTAGGGACTCGGAAGAAGCTGATATACCAGGTTTTATGCGCAGATTCGGGCCGAGTCCCTTACCTGGTTCCATTACTGACGAGTCTTAAATCCCCCCTGGCCCCCCTTTCTAAAGGGGGGAATGCCTGTCCGGCTTTCCCTTTTATAAAAGGAGATGGACTCTGATTCCAACCTCCCCCTTTATGAAAGGGGGATTGAGGGGGATTTCAACCAATTTGAAATGCGATAAATCCCTCAACGGATAATCTGACCAAGCAGAACCAACCGTCCACAAGATTGATCAAGCGGGAGAAAAATAGACATGGCGAATCTGCATGACATGCTGAAGGAACTCATCGAGCGGGGCGGTTCCGACCTGCACATCACCACCAACTCCCCTCCCCAGGTGAGGATAGACGGAAAGCTGATAGCCCTGGACATGCCGGCCCTGAACCCGGTAGAAACCAAACAGCTCTGCTACAGCGTTCTCACCGACACCCAGAAACACAAGTTTGAAGAGGAAAACGAGCTTGACCTCTCCTTCGGTGTAAAGGGCCTGTCCCGATTCCGCTCCAATATATTCGTGCAGCGCGGGGCTGTCGCCGGGGTGTTCAGAACCATTCCATTCAAGGTCCTCACCTTCGAGGAGCTGGGCCTTCCGAAGGTGGTTGCCGAGCTGGCCTACAAGCCGCGCGGACTTGTCCTCGTGACCGGTCCCACCGGCAGCGGCAAGTCAACGACCCTTGCTTCCATCATCGACAAGATCAACTGCGAACGTCACGACCACATAGTGACCATCGAAGACCCCATAGAGTATCTCCATCCCCACAAGAGCTGCCTGGTGAACCAGCGGGAGGTAGGAGCGGACACCAGGAGCTTCAAGCACGCCCTTAAATATGTACTGAGGCAGGACCCGGACGTGGTCCTCGTCGGAGAGATGCGCGACCTGGAGACCATCGAGGCGGCCCTGACCCTGGCCGAGACCGGCCACCTCTGTTTCGCCACCCTCCATACCAATTCCTGCGTGCAGACCATCAACCGAATCGTGGACGTCTTTCCACCGTACCAGCAGACACAGGTCCGCGCCCAGCTTTCCTTCTCCCTGGAGGGGGTCCTTTCCCAGGCCCTGATCCCCAAGGCCACGGGCAAGGGGCGCGTCCTGGCCCTGGAGATAATGATCCCCAACGCGGCCATCCGGAACCTGATCCGCGAGGACAAGCTGCACCAGATCTATTCCCAGATGCAGGTAGGCCAGGAAAAGTTCGGCATGCAGACCATGAACCAGTCACTGTTCAATCTGCACCAGCGGCGCCTCATCACCCTGGACGACGCTCTGGGAAGGTCCAACGACCCTGACGAACTCAAGCAGATGCTGGGCATGACAAGCGGCTCGATGCCGTCCAAAAGACCAGTGAGGTAGGGGTAAAATTAACGATTCCGGTCATTGAAGGAGGATAAAGATGGCGAAATTTCAGTGGGAGGCCCGAAGCAAGGCCGGTTCCGTCCAGAAAGGCGTAATGGAGGCGTCGAACCGGAATCTGGTCGAGGCCCAGTTGAAAAAGTTTGGCTTCACCGGCATAACCATCAAGGATGAAGGAAAGGGGCTCTCAAAGGAGATTCGCCTTCCCGGATTCGGTTCGAAAAAGGTCACCACCAAGGAGATCGTCATTTTCACCCGGCAGTTCGCCACCATGATCGACTCCGGCCTTCCCCTGGTCCAGTGCCTGGAGATCCTTTCCAGCCAGCAGGAAAACCGTACCTTCAAGGATGTCCTCCTGAAGGTGAAGGAGAGCGTGGAGGGCGGCTCAACCTTCGCGGACGCCCTGTCGAAGCATCCAAAGGTCTTCGATAATCTCTTCGTGAACCTGGTGGCCGCGGGAGAGGTGGGCGGTATCCTGGACACGATCCTGAGCCGCCTGGCCGCGTACACGGAAAAGGCCATGAAGCTGAAGAAGCAGATCAAGGGGGCCATGGTCTATCCCGCGACCATCGTATCCATTGCGGTAATAGTCGTGGGTGTCATCATGATATTCGTCATTCCCACCTTCGCAAAGATGTTCGCCGAATTCGGCGGAGAACTGCCGGCTCCCACCAAATTCGTCATTGCCCTCAGCAACTTTATCGTCAAGTACATAATTGTCATTATCGCCGCTATTTTTCTCATCATATTCGCCTTCAAGAAATACTACGCCACGGAAAACGGCAGAAGAACCATCGACAGGCTTCTCCTCAAGGCGCCGATCTTTGGTGACCTGATCCGGAAGGTATCCGTGGCCAAGTTTACCAGGACCCTCGGCACCCTGGTGAGCAGCGGGGTCCCTATCCTCGACGGTCTGGACATCGTTGCCAAGACGGCGGGGAACGCAGTTGTGGAAGATGCGATCATCAAGGTGCGCCAGTCGATCTCCGAGGGAAAGACCATTGCCGAACCGCTACAGCAGAGCGGCGTCTTTCCCCCCATGGTGGTGCAGATGATAGGCGTTGGCGAGGCCACGGGCGCCATGGACGCCATGCTTTCCAAGATCGCCGACTTCTACGACGATGAGGTGGACGACGCCGTTTCGGCCCTTACGGCCATGATGGAGCCGCTGCTCATGGTATTCCTGGGCGTGGTGGTGGGCGGCCTGGTCATTGCCATGTATCTTCCCATCTTCCAGATCGCCGGCACCGTCGCCGGATAACCGGTGCGGGAAAAGAACCGACTCATCCGCCTTATCCTGGCCAGGGTGGTGGTGGTTACCCTGTTTCTTCTCTCCACCACCATCCTGGATATCCGGGAGACCTATGACATCCCGGAACATGCCGTTTCCGGTGTCGCCCGTCTTGCCGTCGCCGCCTATCTCGTTTCCGTCTTCTCCCTCATACTGCTTTGGGCCGCCAGCCGGTTTCTGCGCGCGCTCACCTATTTCCAGATCATCTGGGACGTGGGATTCGTCACCCTGCTGCTCCTTCTCACCGGGGGGATAAGCTCACCCTATTCCTTTCTCTACCTGCTCAGCATCATAAGCGCCAGCATCCTCCTTTCCCGCCGGGAGGCCCTTTCCACCGCGGCCTTGTGTTCGATTCTCTACGGCGCCATAATGGATCTCCATTATTTCGGCAGGCTCGCCCCCATCGGGCTACCTCCCGAATCAGCGCTGCAGTTCCGGCCGGGCGCGCTGTTCTTCATCATTATCATCAACATAATCGCCTTCTTCACCACGGCCATCCTCACCGGCTATCTGTCTGAGCGGCTGAAGGTGAGCGAATCCGCTCTCCTGGCGCGCTCCGTGGACCTGGAGGAACTGGAGAGACTCAACACCTCCATTGTCGCCAACATCAACAGCGGTCTTCTTACCGTAACCGAGGAAGGGCGGATCCGGGTCCTTAATCCCTACGCCGAGCGGCTGATCGGCCTCTCCCAGGAGGAGGTCTATGACCGTCCCCTCCACGAGGTGCTCCCGGATTTCGAAAGGTTCATGCACCGCATCACGGACCTGGATCGGGAGGAGATGGAATACCGGACGAAAACGGGTGAGACCCTCATCTTCGGTTTCAAATCGGTTCCCTTTATGGACAAAGAGGGGAATCCCCTCGGAATAATCATCGACTTCCAGGACCTGACCCAGATCATGAAGATGAAGGCGGAACTGGAAAGGGCGGACCGCCTGGCCGCCATCGGCGAGCTTTCCGCGCGCATAGCCCATGAGATCCGCAATCCCCTGGCCTCCATAAGCGGTTCCGTGCAGCTCATCGCCCAGGGGCGCCACATCGATCCCGGCGACAGAAAGCTCCTGGATATAGTCCTGCGGGAGACCGGGCGCCTGAACAAATTGATAGGTGACTTCCTCTTGTACGCCAGACCCATGCAGCCCAACAGGGCGAATGTGCCTCTGCGCGGACTGATAATGGACCTTGGCTCTTTGCTGGAGGCCGACTCCCGTTTTGCCGGGGTAGCAATCCGCAACGACTGCCCTGAGGAGATGATGGTATTCGCGGACGGGGATCAATTGAGACAGGTGTTCTGGAACCTGTTCGTAAACGCCGCGGAAGCCATGGAGGGAGAGGGGACCATAACCGTGAGCGCGCTTCGAGGTGACGGGCAGGTTTCGATCTCCGTAACGGACACCGGCGCGGGGATGGATGAATCCGAGCAACGCAGACTGTTCGAGCCCTTCCGCACCACCAAGCCGGGCGGGACGGGCCTTGGGCTCGCCCTTGTCTACCGGATCATCGAGGCGCATGGGGGGAGGATAAGGGTAGCCAGCGAAAAGGGAAAAGGCGCCGTGTTTACCATTACCATTCCAGGGGAATAGTCAGGGTGCGCTGAGTAGCTTCCTGACAGCGCATGATCCAATCATCTGTTGCATATCTGGTAACATGTAATACCTATTCTTTCGAATATACCCCCTCCAAACCTCACCTTGCCCCCCCTCATCCGGCCTTCGGCCACCTTCTCCCTTGGGGAGAAGGAGAGGCG
>CAZFCG010000058.1:0-21685 GCA_964517595.1 uncultured Geobacter sp.
TCCCCGGTTGCTTGGAAACGACGAAACCGCACGAAGGGCAGATGCAGATATCCGGGCGTCCCTTTCCGGGCGCGGACATTCCGTCCCTTCCCAGAAAACGCCTCCACCACAGGCCTCTGCCCCTGCCGGAACCTGCGCGCATGATGACCTCCGTTCATATTCCGTTTGTACCATCGAGGGGGCAATTCATGGATTGCCCCCTCATCACGCAAACACCGGCAACAAGTCAGTGATCGCAGACGTTGGCGCCTGTAACCAGTTTTCCGGACAGGTAATCCATAACCACTGATTCCGGATCAACGGAGGGCGCGCCCACGACAACCTTAACTCCGGCTTCCGCGAAAAGCTGCTGGGCGCGGTTTCCCATCCCCCCGGCAATCACCGTGTTTACCCCCTTTTCGGCAAGCCAGCCCGGAAGGAGTCCCGGCTGATGGGGAGGGGGATCAACCGAGGTAGAGCTTACAATGGCCTTCAAATCCTGGTCCACGTCCACCAAGGCGAATTTCTCGCAGTGTCCGAAGTGCATGGACAGAACACCTTCACATACAGGAATGGCAAAACGCATCATTTTTTTATCTCCCTTCTTTCATTGCCCGTGGCGGTTTTTTCCATGATAACCGTTACTATATCGCTGAAGGACCTTCCGGCCTCCGTCTCCGACTGATGGTAGGAATAGGGGGCTCCTTCGTCTCCCGCCTTGACGATCCGCGGATCCAGCGGGACACGGCCGAGAAACGGGACGCTCATTTCCAGCGCCATGTCCTCGCCGCCGCCTTTCTTGAAGACATCTACGGTTTCCCCGCAATGGGGGCAGACCAAACCGCTCATGTTTTCGATAACACCGAGAACTGGAAGATTGAGCTGGCCGCAGAAACTGATGGATTTCTTCACATCAGTAAGAGCCACGTCCTGGGGAGTGGTGACTACCACCGCGCCGTCAATCTTTTCCAGGGTCTGGATCACGGTAAGGGGTTCGTCACCGGTTCCCGGAGGACAGTCCACGATCAGGTAATCCAGGTCGCCCCACTCCACCTCGCCGATGAACTGCTTGATGGCGCCTGCCTTGGCCGGTCCCCTCCAGATTACCGCCTCCGCCTCTCCGGGCAGGAGAAAACCGATTGACATGACCTTCAGTCCTCCAAACTCGGCGGGAATCAGCTTGCCTCTGTCCGAAGGCCGCATCACGGTCCCTTCCAGACCCAGCATCTTGGGAACGCTGGGGCCATGGATATCGATATCCATCAGGCCTACCCGGTAGCCGCCCATGCTGCTGAGGGACACGGCCAGATTGACCGCCACCGTGCTCTTTCCCACACCACCCTTGCCGGAAAGCACGACTATCTTGTGACCGATGCGTTCCAGCGCTTCATCAACTCCCGACTTTTCATTCGTCCCTTGCTGCGCGCCCAAGCAGGAACCGCTCGAGCAATCATGCGCCTGTGCCATTTTTTTCTTCTCCTTCTGATGTCATATTACAGACCAAGCGACTCCCAAACCAGCCGGATATCCACAGCCGAAGGGGCGAAGGTCTCCACAACCGCTTTTTCTCTTATCTGGGCCGATGTAACGGCCCGATCATATCGGATACGACCGGCAATGCGCGCTCCGGACCGGATCGCCAGAGCCTCAATCCGCCCGGTCATTTCCGGATTCAGGTCCCACTTGTTTACGCACACCGCAGCCGGAATATCAAAGTGGCGCGCCAGCTTCAGCACCCGCTCCAGGTCGTGCTCTCCGGAAACCGTAGGCTCGGTCACCACCAGGGCCTTAGAAGCACCGGTCATGGAGGCGATAACCGGGCAACCGATGCCCGGCGGCCCGTCTACCAGGACCAGCCTGTGTCCGTTTTCCTCGGCCAGGCGTTTCGCCTCGCGGCGCACCGTGGACACCAGCTTGCCCGAATTCTCAGCGGCAATGCCCAGACGGGCGTGAACCATGGGACCGCAGCGGGTCTCCGAAACCATCCATTCCCCTGACAGGGATTCCGGGAAATCTATTGCCTGAGCAGGACAGAAACGCACACATACCCCGCATCCCTCGCAGGCTACGGGATCAACGGAATAGGATTCTCCTTCACCTCCCGGGATAATTGCCCCAAACCTGCACAGGTCCAGACATTTTCCGCACCGTATGCAATCGGCCCGACGAATCACGGCGTCGTTGCCACACCAGAATTCATGCCTTTCGCGAACCGCGGGCGTAAGGATGAGATGCATATCCGCTGCATCCACATCACAATCGGCAATAACTGGAAATCCGGCGAGTACGGCAAAGGAGGCCGTTATGCTCGTCTTGCCCGTACCTCCCTTGCCGCTGATTATTACCAGCTCCTCAACTTTTGTCTCAGACATGGATTATTTACCCCCGGAATTTCTGAAATCCCTGATATTCCACATCAGAGTCGCGAAATGGTCCGTATAGTCAGGCAGGGCATCCACCATCAGCTCTCCCCGCGAATAGGCCTCGGCAATGCGCCTGTCATCCGGAATCTCCAGGAGAATCGGGACACCCTCATCGCGACAGAAGCGGTGAACCCGATCATCACCGGCGCCCATGCGGTTCACCACAACTCCGAAAGGAACATCGATTTCGCGTATCATCTCTATCGCCAGGCCCAGGTCATGGAGACCAAAGGGGGTCGGCTCCGTCACCAGCACCACGAAATCAGAGCCTCTGACTGTGGCGATGACAGGACACGAGGTCCCCGGAGGGGCATCGAGAATGGCGGTCTTTTCCCGGTTCAGCCTGGATTTCACGGCACGGATGAGGGGCGGCGCCATGGCCACCCCGATATCAAGCCTTCCCTGAATAAGAGTGATGCCTTCCGCATCGCGGGTCTCCACAACACCGATGCGCTTTCCTGTCTCGCGTATCGCGCCGCGGGGGCACACAAGCGCACAGCCGCCGCAACCATGGCACAGGTCCGGAAAAACCAGCGGCGCCGAACCGAAGGATACAATGGCATGATAGCGGCACAGGCGGCCGCACTCTCCGCAACCGTCGCATAATGCCTCGTCAACCTCCGGAATCGGAATGGTAACGACATCACTCCCGATTTCACGCCCCTTCAGGAAGAGATGGGCGTTTGGCTCCTCAACGTCGCAGTCCAGCAGTTGCACTCCGGCGCCTATGGTCCGCGCCAGATTCACGGCAACCGTCGTCTTGCCGGTCCCTCCCTTGCCGGAGGCCACGGAAATAATCATTACCAGTGCCCGTCCACATCCGCCGCGTTCAGGGTGGCGAGGGCGCCTTCGCGGTAAGCCTCAAGAGCCTCCGCTACCGTCGGCGCCTGGGTTGTGTAAATGCGCACCCCGGCCGCGGAAAGGGCGCGATGGGCATTGGGACCGCAATGACCGGTCACGACCGATTTGGCCCCGAAGCGGACAATGGCCTCGGCGGCCTGGATCCCGGCGCCATGGGCTGAATTAAGGACCTGACGGTTGTCAACCGCCTCAAAGGTATCGGTATACATATCATAGATAATATATCCCGCTGCTCGTCCAAAACGTGGATCCATGGGTGAATCCAGAGTAGTTCCAGATGTAGTAAAGGCAACTTTCACAATAGTATCTCCTTTTGAAATACAGGTTGAAAGACTGAAGACTCAAATTTCTGAAAATAAATCCCACTCTTCACCTTTTTCTTTTCACTTTTCACGATTCATTCACACCCGCGTCATCGACGCTCCACATTGAGAGCATTTTCTCGATGAGCATGGGACACCTCGTTCGTGGGCTTCGCGGTATCCACAGGCCGGACACACGCACTCACCCACCGGCCCGGCGGCGACGGGACCACCCATGCGTCCCCCTCTTCCGCCCCCTGGTCTTCCCATACCTCCACCGGAAGCGCCCATTCCTCTTCCCGAGCCGCCACCCATTCCTGATCCTCTCGGCATATGACACCTCTTCTTTTTTTTTGAAACGAAATGTTAATATGTTTTCTATTGCTATGTGCATGTTACATATATAAGATAGAAACCAGCTTACCGCATGTCAAGAAAAAAAATGCATCGCTGCTGTTTTATATTGGACATCAGACCTTATCAGGACCTGTCCGGGAGCATCGCAGGAGAGACATTCACGTAAAGAGAGCCTTCCCTGGGCCGTTCGCACCGCCACAGGCTTGCTTTCAACCTTGACAAAAAGGGCCTGACCGACATATCGTGAAAAGCATTTTTTTTTGACAGATGCTTATAACCCATAAGTCGGGGTCTTTTTTATCATGCGTTATATTATTTAAAACATAACGAAAAGCCGCCCATCTAAACTGGCGGCCATCGAAAACTGGTGAAAGGAAAGGAAATCAAAGATGGATATCCTCGAAAAAGCGAGAAAGGAACTGGATAGAATCATTAAAGAGCGTGCTCTGAATCCGGAAGACAGGATTACGGTGCGCGCCCTCACCCCCGACGAGGCCATCGGCGCCAGGGCGGATGAGAATTTCGTCATCAAAAAAGGCAAAGAACGTGTCATCGAAGCAGTCTACCGGGACGCGCGCGGCCAGGCATTCACTGACGCTCCGGGCAACTGGTCTGGAACCTTGAGCGAACTGATGGCGCTGGATCTCCGGATAACCGGATACCGCGCCGTATTCACGGCCGGGCTGAACGCGATCCTGCGACACCTGGGCCTGGCTGACGGCACCGTGCACTGCAAGGACGAGGAACCGATGAAATGCGGAGCTGAGATGCCGGACAGAATTCATTCCCTGTTCGGCACGAAGCGCATCGGCATGATAGGACTGCAACCGGCTATCCTTAAAGAAATGGTGGACGCCTACGGCAAGGTGGGCATGAAAATCGCTGATCTCAACCCGGACAACATCGGCCAGATACGGGAAGACCTGCTTGTCCTGAACGGGGAAACGGAACTGGACGACCTGATTCAGTGGTGTGACGTGGGCCTCGCAACTGGCTCCAGTGTAGTAAACGGCACCATAAACGACATACTGGAGCGTTTCAACGCGGCAGGAAAACCGGTGGCCTTTTTCGGCAATACCATCTCCGGAGTAGCGGCGCTCCTTAATCTTCAGCGCGTCTGCCCCCTGGCACGGTAGCTAGTGCCGGCAATCGCAATGCCGCATAGCTGTATATGAAAGCAATCAGTTCGGGGCGTCCTCTGGGGAGGACTCCGACTGCCGTTTCTAGACGAAAGGAAAGGATTAACCAAGATGATCAAGAAGGTCAAGATTGAAGAAGCCGTGGGAATGGTGCTGGGACATGATGTGGCCCGGGTCTCCTCAGGAGGGGAGAAGGCAATCCCTTTTCAGCGTGGTCATGTAATCAGGGAAGAAGAGATTCCTGACTTTCTCGATATCGGCAAGGAGCATATCTATGTCGTCGAAACCGAGGAAGAAGAGGTGCATGAAAACGACGCGTCGCTTAGAATCGCGCGGGCGGTTGCCGGAGACGGCTTCGAGTTGGAAAAACCGGCCGGGGGCGCCGTGCGCATCAAGGCTGGATCTCCCGGCATGCTTACGGTGAATGTCTCGCTTCTGGATGAGGCGAACCGTATAGGAGACTTTGCCATTGGAACACGCTTCAACTGGACGGTATGCACTCCGGAAAAGCCCGCAGCCGTGGCAAAGACTCTGCCTCTGTATATCTCCGAAGAAAAACTGGCTAAACTCGAAGCCCTATGCCGTTCACGGGGCAGGATACTGGAACTGAAACCCTTCATACTCAAGAAAGCCGGCGCGGTCATTACCGGGAACGAGGTGTTCAAGGGAAGGATCGAGGACAGGTTCGCCGATACCATCGCCCGGAAAGTCCATCCGTTCGGCGCTTCGCTGTTCCGAACGACAAAGGTTCCGGATGATGTTAAAGCCATTGCCGGAGCAATAAGGGAGATGCATGCCGCCGGGTGCGAGGTAATCTTTGCCTGCAGTGGCATGTCCGTTGACCCTGACGACGTTACCATGGAAGGGATCCGGGAATCGGGAGCGGAAATAATCAAGGAAGGAGTGCCAATGATGCCGGGCGCCGTATTGGGTCTTGCCATGCTGGGGGAAGTGCCGGTCGTGGGCACGCCCGCCGGCGCTCTGCGCAACGCCCCTACTGCCCTGGACGGCATTCTCCCCATGATTTTCGCCGGGATGAGACCTACGCCCGCCGATCTGGTCTCTTTCGGCCATGGAGGTCTGTGCCTGGACAAATTCACCTTCTGATGCCGCGCAAGCAGATTCCGTGCAGTTCTGCCACCCTGACCGGCCACGGGCTTGATAGTGGCCGGCCAGGCGATTCATCAAAAAAAACCGCCATAGATCCACTCTCATCACTCCATGGCGGAAACAAGGCGCCCACAGGAGCATAAGGGGTTTCATAGGCATTATTGAGACAGTAAAGGATGGAAAGTCTTAGCGCGGGATGATGGGCGTCAGGATTCGGCAATACACGATTAATTGAAGACTTCAACCGCTGAATCCGGATTCAGCGCAGACACTTGAAAAGTCCCATGCACCAGAAACAGTCTCCGCACGGGATCGCGTTTCCGTAACAGTCCTGCTCGAATTCTTCCGCCGCGTCCCTCCACCCCTTATCGTCGCCGAAAAGATGCAGAAGCTGGCCGCGGGTATCGGAGAAACTCTTTATGGTCATCTGCTTGCCGGGCAGGCTGGAGCCCAGTATCTCCCAAACTTGCTCCACTCCCCTGTCCCTGGATTCCACGGCAGCGATTTCCAGAAGAAAATCCGCCAGCTCCTCCTTAGAAGGCTTGCGCATGTATTTCCAGAGCACCCCGAAATAATCTCCCAGGTCCAGACCCTCGCTTCTTGCCTTTATTTTCCATTCGTTGAAGAGTTCCACCGCGCTATCCATGTTCGAATCAAAGGCGGTCTGTGAGACGCTGCTTTCGGCATAGGGAAGGATATGGGTAACAATGGCGAAGGAGGCGCCCAGATCTGCCGCACGACGGAGGAGGCGGGGAAGTTCGCGGGCATTGTCACGCATAAGCACGAACTCAAGCCCCAGCTTCACATCGGGTCTGGCTCGCAACTCCCTGGCTTCATGAAGAACGGCGAAAGCCCGTTCAACCCCCTGCTCCTCCCCGCCCCTGCGTATTTCACGGAAGATATCAGGATTAAGGGCATCGGCGGAGATGCAGATCCGGTCGACCCCCGCCTCAACAAGCGAATAGGCGCGCCCTGCGTCCATCAGCATGCCATTGCTTTGAAAGCCAATCCAGCCGCTGGAGGGCATCACCCTTCTGGCCTCCCGGATAAAGTTTTCCAGCCTGGCATCCATGAGAGGTTCGCCGACACCATTCAACGCGAGAGCTTCAAGGTGCTGAAAGGCGGGCGCCAGCTTCGCGAATGTCTCGTCTTTCATGTCCCCTTCCATCACTGAACGGTCCCAAGTCTCCTTGACGCACATGCGGCATCGCAGATTGCAGCGTGTTGTCGTTTCCACAAACAGCTTCGACGGCCATGGACGATGGGCCGGATAAGGATTCAAATCCGTTTCAGTCATCTTGTCGTTTATCATGAATATTCCTCTGCACTATGGACATACCAGGATAAAACGGTTTAAACGGCCTGACAAGTCGGACGTTATTCTGACGCTTCGGCTTCATGCCATATCCTCCAGAATAGACATTCAACCTGTCGATATTCAACTTGACAGACAAACGGGTTTGCTTTAATCTTTCCCCAAATTTCAGGCGATGGAGTTCGCCATTAACCGCTTGTTTCCTCAAGCTGATAACTCCTACCTTTCCACGGAAAAGGTAGGAGTTTTTTTTTTGGCCTTTAATCTTCGAGGAACCGGCATGTATCGGGACATTGATCAATATGCTTCCAAAGTCTGAGAATGAACGACGAGTCAATGCATGGAGGGCACATGAGTAAATACAACATCGGCAAGAAACTGAAGCACCTGCGCCTGACAAGGAAGCTGTCCATGCGGGAGGTGGCAAGGGAAACCGGTTTCTCAGCAGGATTGATTTCCCAGATTGAAAACAACAACATCTCCCCGCCGATAGCCACACTTTCCAGAATACTCAAATTCTTTGATATAAAGATAGATACCTTCTTTGACGAGATTGAAGAAGAACGGAAATACCAGATTGTGCGAAAACGCGAACGGAAAAAGATCCCGATGGTTGTTTCATCCCCTGGAAGCAGCCACGGCTACTCCTATGAATCACTCTCCTACAGAAACCGGAGCAGGAAGATGAAACCACGTATCTACACCCTGAGCGACACCAACTCAGAATATACGATGTGCAGCCAGGAAGGGGAAAAATTCCTTTTCATACTAAAGGGAACAGCCGCAATACGACTGGATGACGAACTCGTCACCCTCCAAGAAGGGGACGGCATTTACTTTGATTCCAAAATGAAACAGAGGTTTTTTTCAAGGCACGGAAAGGAGGTGGTAATCCTTTCAGTTGAGGCGGAATAGCGCCGTAATCCGCTGAATCTCTAACGTTGAGGGATAATATCCTCCGTTTTCCCTTATCTCAGGGAAAAATATCATTCAAAACTAAACGAGGGGTTACGGCTTATGCCGTAACCCCTCGTTTTATTGGTCGGGGCGACTGGATTCGAACCAGCGACCACTAGACCCCCAGTCTAGTGCGCTACCAGGCTGCGCTACGCCCCGAATACGTAACATTCATTTTTCGTATGAATCATTACTTACAACAGGTCTCTAATTCTCCTTAACTCCTCGCGTATCTCCTCGAAAACCTGACGATCCATAACCGCTGCTCCACTGCCGGCATTCTTTCCTGAATCGTCTGCCCCTGATGCAATTAATAACCTGTTTCTTGCTCCGGCTATCGTAAGCTTGTCTTTGTAAAGCAGAGCCTTTATCCTAATTATTAAATCAACGTCCTTTTTCGTATAAAGTCGTTGTCCGCTCCGGCTTTTTACAGGCCTCAGGGACTCAAATTCAGTTTCCCAGAAGCGTAGCACTGAAGAATTGAGAGATGTTATTCGTGATACTTCGCCAATCTTCAGATATTGTTTATCGGGAAGCTCGGCATCCATAGCTCCTCCGCGGAGGCTCTATATTTCACTATTTAGCATTAATTGAAGCCTTCAACACCTGACTAGGCTTGAAAGTCAATATCTTACGGGCAGAAATAACAATCTCCTCACCTGTCTGCGGGTTTCTGCCACGCCTGTCCGCCTTCTCTTTCACTACAAAATTGCCGAAACCAGCTATTTTGATCTTTTCGCCGGTCTCCAAAGTGCTTTTTATAATATCGAATACCATTTCAACAAGTTCAGCTGATTCTTTCTTGGAAAATCCTATTTTCTCGTATATTTTTTCCACCATATCGGATTTTGTCATAGTATCCCCCAACAGACAATAAAATTAAATGGTTAGAAGGAATCAGGCGTCTGTAACGCCTTTGGTTTTATAACACGCCGGGCAAATATTATCAACCCATTTTTACCTGATGGTTATATTTAATTTTTTCAGGAGGTTGTCAATGATACGTTGATGTAAACGATTAACTTCCTCATCAGTAAGGGTCCGCTCCGGCGAACGATATCTAAGCCTTACGGCAATGCTTTTATGACCCGCCGGGACGCCTTCACCTGTATACAGGTCAAAGAGTTCAATATTTTCCAGTTCCTTTATCTTGTTCTCCCTGATGCACCCCAGAACCGTGCCCGTCTCCAGACCTTCATCAATAAGCATCGCAATATCCCTGAAGGTATCGGGAAAGCGTGGTGGAGGCACAATTTTGGTCTTGTCGCTGCAGCACGAAGCAAGTTCCTCGAAGTTCAGTTCAAAATAATAAACCGGAGCTTCAATTCCGAAATTTTCCTGCACTGTCGGGTGAATCTCTCCAAGTGAACCCAGCTTTCTATTGCCGATCATGATTGAGCACGATTTCCCTGGATGATAATAATTTTCGACGTTTCCCGCGTCGAAGACAGCCTTGTTCATGGCAAATGCGTCCAGAATATTTTCGACTAAACCCTTGACATCGAAAAAATCGACTGATTCACGCTTCCTGTGCCAACCTTCAGGATCCCTTGCCCCGCAAAGCAGCCCTGCCGCATAGACAGGTTCCTCAGGCAGCTCCGTGTCTGTTGCCGGGAGATAGACGCGCCGCATTTCGAACAGGTGTGGACTCAAATTCCTGAAACTTATGTTTCTGGCAGCGGTTTCCAGCAAACCAGGGAGGAGGGTGCTGCGCATCACCGACTGGTCTTCCGTCAAGGGATTGAGGATCGAGACTATGTTTCTTCTGGGGTCCCCTTCCCCCAGGAGAATTTTCTCAAAGGAGCATGGATGTATGAAACTGTAATTAATAACCTCGCAAAGTCCCTGGGAAACAAGGAGATTTCTAAGGCGTTTTTCAAGGATCTGATTCCTTGGCGGTCTTTCCGAAGAGGTTCGGGCAAGCGGCATAGACGCGGGTATCTTCTCATATCCGTTCAGCCTCGCAACCTCTTCGATCAGATCGATCTCTCTTTCAATGTCAACCCTGAAGGTCGGGACCGAAACCAGAAGTTCACCTGGTTTTTCAGAACTAACAGAAAATCCCAGATGTGAGAAGATACCAGAGACCTTATCTGTATCAAGTGCGATACCGAGAATCTGTTTGACACGGTCCAGTCGCAATGGAATACCACAAGTCTGAACCGGATTGGGGTAGACGTCTATGCGCCCCCTTGAGACAACACCCCCGGCCAACTCCGCCATCAAAGAAGCAGCGCGATCCAGCGCCACAGGGAGAATCGAAATATCCGCTCCCCTTTCGAAGCGATGGGAAGATTCCGTATGCATCCCAAGGCGCTTGGATGTTCTTCGGATTGCAGTGGGTGCGAAAAATGCGCTCTCAATAAGGATATCGGTAGTATTTTCACTGATTTCTGAATTCTCTCCACCCATTATACCCGCCAGGGCCACCACCTTTTCCGCATCCCTGATTGTCAGATCCCCGGAGGTAAGAACCCTTTCCTGCCCGTCCAGAGTCCGGAATTTTTCTCCATCATCGGCTCGTCGGACAACTATCTTGCCTCCCGCCAGAAGTGCATGATCAAAGGCGTGGAGCGGGTGACCGTACTCCATGAGAACATAATTCGTTATATCGACAACGTTGTTTATGGAACGAATACCC
Source organism: uncultured Geobacter sp. (assembly GCA_964517595.1). Classification (GTDB taxonomy): domain Bacteria; phylum Desulfobacterota; class Desulfuromonadia; order Geobacterales; family Geobacteraceae; genus RPRC01. Next base: position 11,085 of record CAZFCG010000058.1, read on the forward strand.
ACCGCGTTGAGTCTTCTTACCATCCAGGCGGGTGAAGGAGCGATTTTGCATCCGGTCACGTATCTAGCCGCATACCTGGGACAGAGTTCGTTGTCCTCAACGGTTACTGTGGCATTCTCATCCACTGAAGGGCCCTCTTCCGGCACGTGATATTCAGGGGAGATGAGACTCTTGCCAAGTTTTGCGGCAACCTCACGCGCAATGCCGATTACACTGAGACAATCAGCACGGTTCGGGGTCAATCCGATTTCAAAGATGGTGTCCTTCAGTCCCAGGGCCTCGAAAAGGGGGCTGCCCAGCTGCATATCCGGCGGCAGGACCATTATCCCGCCTGACTCGTCGGAAAGCCCCAACTCCTTTTCCGAACAGAGCATCCCCATGGATTCGCATCCCCTGATCTTGGAACGCTTGATGCGAAAGTCTCCAGGAAGAACCGCGCCCGTCTGCGCCAGGACGACCTTGTCTCCGGCATTGAAGTTGCTTGCGCCGCACACGACCTGTACGGTCTCCTTGCCGTTATGCACCTGGCACAGAGAAAGCTTGTCGGCATTTGGGTGCCTCTCTTTCTCCAGGACATGCGCCACCACCACATCATCCATGCCGCCACCCGTGGAAGTGACCCCTTCAACCTCCAATCCGATCATGGTAAGAAGATCAGAGAGTTCCTCCGGCGTCATATCGAAATCGACATACTCCTTCAGCCAATTGTAAGTAACTATCATTTTCTCACACTTTTAAATGGTTGGATTTTAAAACATAAAGTATTAGTTGAAATCAAACCCTAAAACTGCCTCAAAAATCTCAGATCATTCTCGAAAAGCAATCTCATATCGCTGATCCCGTATTTCAGCATGGCGATTCTCTCGATACCCATGCCGAAAGCGAAACCGGTAAATATTTCAGGGTCATAGGAGACGTGCCGGAAGACTTCGGGATCAACCATACCGGAACCCAGTATTTCCAGCCATCCTGTGTTCTTGCAGACACGGCACCCCTTCCCTTTGCAAATCACGCACGCGATATCAACCTCCGCGCTAGGTTCCGTAAACGGAAAAAAACTCGGCCGGAGCCGCACACCAACGCCGTTTCCGAAACACTGGTTCACAAAGCTGGTCAGGATACCTTTAAGGTCGCTGAAGGTAATTCCCTTATCGACCATCAATCCCTCCACCTGATGAAACATGGGCGAGTGAGTCGCATCGGAATCACAGCGATACACCGTCCCTGGAGCGATGATCCGCACGGGCGGTGGTTGTTTGAGCATCGTTCTTATCTGGACAGGTGAGGTATGCGTTCGAAGTACAACAGAATCACTGACGAAAAAGGTATCCTGCATGTCCCTGGCCGGGTGGTCCTTAGGTATATTCAAGGCCTCGAAATTGTAGTAGTCCTTTTCTATCTCCGGACCTTCCGCAACCTGGAACCCGAGACCGGCAAAAATATCCACAATCTCTTCAGTAACCAGGGTAATAGGATGTTTGGTTCCCAAAGGCCTGCGCCGTCCAGGAAGGGTAACATCCACGCGTTCGCTTCGAAGCTTTTTCTCCCTTTCCTCAATACGTATGCGGTTCAACATCTCTCCGACTTCGGCCTCAAGCCGGGCCTTGACATTATTAACCATCTGGCCGGCGGCCGGTCGCTCTTCAACGGAAAGCGTCCCGAGCCCCTTCATCACTGATGTCAGCAATCCCTTTTTGCCCAGATATTTTACCCGCAACTCCTGAAGGGCATCCTCCGCCTGGATGGTATGCAGCTCAGTCAGGGCATCCTGTAAGATTATTTCCAGTTTTTCCTTCATGTCAGGTTACCTTCCAAAAAAAAGGAGAAACGGGAAAGCATGCGTCCCGTTTCTCCTTTTTCCCAGTGCGTTATTGGTTATAGTTTTGCTTTTGCGAGAGTAGCAATCTCAGTGAAGGCTGCCGGTTCGGTTACCGCGAGGTCCGCGAGGACCTTCCGGTCAATCTGAACATCAGCCAGCTTGAGTCCATGGATAAGCTTACTGTAGGCAAGGCCGTTCAGTCGGGAAGCGGCATTGATACGTGTTATCCAGAGGGAACGAAAATCGCGCTTACGGACCTTTCGGTCCCGGTATGCATATTTCAGCGCTCTGTCAACCGCTTCGGTCGCACTCCTGAACAGCTTGCTCCTGGCGCCGCGATAGCCTTTGGCCAGTTTCAGCACCTTGTTTCTTCGCTGTCTCGCTTTAAATCCTCTTTTTACCCTTGGCATGAATCTACTCCTTCTCGGTTATATTTGCCGGATCCGCAAGGGGAGACGTTTCCTCACGGTTCTCGGACAATGGCAGAGCTACACCCTAAAGGGCGTTGCCCAAACTACATATAAGGAATCAGCTTGGCGATATTCTTGGCGTCAACGGATGAAACCAATGCCGAGTGCCGAAGATTGCGCTTCCTTTTCCTCGTCTTGGAGGTCAGAATATGACTTGTGAAACCGTGACTTCTTTTTATCTTTCCACTTCCGGTCTTCTTGAAGCGCTTGGCCGCGCCCCTGTTTGTCTTGATCTTGGGCATCTCGTTCTCCTTTTGCCTCTTTTATATCATTAAAACAACGCTATTTTTTCGGGGCCACAATAATATACATATTGCGTCCTTCCATTTTAGGCCGCATCTCAACAATGCATATGTCTTCAAGCTCTTTCATGAAACGTTCCAGCGCCTTCAAACCCAGTTCGTTATGGGTTATCTCACGACCACGAAAAACCACGGCTATCTTCGCCTTGTTCCCCTCTTCCAGGAAACGGCGTGCGTGCTTGATCTTGAACTCAATGTCGTGATCGTCCGTTTTCGGCCTGAGCTTTATCTCTTTAAGCTGAATCTGTACCTGCTTTTTCCTTGCTTCCTGCTGCCTCTTGCTCTGCTGGTATTTGAACTTTCCGTAGTCCATAATCCTGCAGACAGGAGGCACAGCGGTCGGCGAGACTTCGACAAGATCCAGGTGCTGGCTTTCAGCCATGGCCAGGGCTTCTGAAAGCGGAAGGATACCGAGTTGCTCGCTTTCAGCTCCGACGACCCTCACCTCCCTCGCGCGGATGGCCTGATTAATATTCACAGTGGGTTTCGCTATGGTACCACCTCCTATTTGAAACGTTTCACTTCAGTTTGGATATAGTCCGCAAGTTCGGACACCCTCATGGCCGGCAGATTGCTGCCATCACGGTAACGGGGAGTGACGGTTTGCGTCTCGACTTCCTTGTCCCCGATAACAAACATGAACGGCACCCTCTGCAACTGCGCCTCACGTATCTTGAAACCAAGCTTCTCATTCCTGAAGTCATTCTGGACACGAATCCCCGCTTCCCGAAGAGAGGAAAACACCTCTCGGGCGTAAGGAACCTGGTTATCCGTAACAGTCAGAATTATTCCCTGCACAGGGGAGAGCCAGAGTGGAAAATTACCGGCGTAATGTTCTATGAGAACACCGATAAAACGCTCGATCGCGCCAAGAATAACCCGATGAACCATAACGGGTCGTTTTCGCTCACCGTCAGCGGCGATGTAGGTAAGGTCAAAGCGTTCCGGAAGCGTAAAATCGCACTGGATTGTAGCACATTGCCATCGCCTGTCAAGGGCGTCGCGCAGCTTGATATCTATTTTTGGGCCGTAAAAAGCGCCGTCACCTTCATTGATCTCAAAGGGGCGTCCGGAGTCCTGAAGCGCCGACAGGAGGGCCTTTGTCGCCCGCTCCCAGTCTTCGTCGGATCCGATGGATTTGTCGGGACGGGTTGAAAGCTCCATCTCGAAGTCAAAACCGAAAATGCTCATAATATCGTTCACAAAGGAAAGGACTCCCTTGATCTCGGCATCGAGTTGTTCCGGCATGCAGATGATATGGGCATCATCCTGTGTAAAACCCCGAACTCTCAGCAGGCCGTGGAGAACTCCGGCCCTTTCGTGACGATGAACAGTTCCCAGCTCGAAATAACGAAGCGGCAGATCCCTGTAACTGCGCAACTGGGACTTGTAGATCATCATGTGCGAAAGGCAGTTCATCGGCTTTATGCCGTAGCTCTGCCCATCAACTTCGGTGAAGTACATGTTTTCCCGGTAGTTCTCATAATGACCTGATCTCTGCCAGAGCTCCTTCTTCAGGATCTGTGGGCCGAGAACGATATCGTAACCGCGCTTGAGATGCTCTTTCCGCTCGAAGTCTTCAAGGACGGTGCGCAGCAACGCGCCCTTGGGATGCCAGATGACAAGGCCCGCGCCCACTTCATCGGAGAAAGAAAAGAGATCCAGCTCCCTTCCTATCTTCCTGTGGTCACGGCGCTTTGCTTCCTCCAGGCGGGCAAGATACTCGTCCAGGGATTTTTTATCCGTAAACGCCGTACCGTATATGCGCTGGAGCATCTTGCGCTTTTCATCACCCCTCCAGTAGGCGCCCGCGATTGAGGTCAGCTTGAAAGCCTTACAAAACGAGGTGGACGGGATATGGGGACCTCGACAGAGGTCGGCAAAGTCACCCTGGCGGTAAAGAGAAACCGTGTCGGCATCAAGATCTTCTATGAGTTCGACTTTATAAGTCTCACCCATTTCCTGGAAAAGCCGCACAGCTTCGCTCCTGGGAAGCACCTGCCGTGAGACGGGCAGATTAGCCTTGGCCAGGTCTCTCATCTTCGCCTCGATCCGATCCAGATCCTCCGGACTGAACGGGGCGTCCACATCAAAATCATAATAAAAGCCGTTCTCTATGGCAGGGCCAATGGCCACTTTGGCAGCGGGGAAGAGCGTCTTTACCGCCTGCGCCATGAGATGGGAGGTGGAATGACGAACGATATCAAGGGCCCCAGGGCTCTTTTCCGTCACTATCTCGGCCCGGTCTCCATCACTCAACGGCGAGGACAGATCGACCAGAACGCCATTGATAGTCCCCGCCAGGGCATTTCGGGCCAGCCCCGCGCCTATGGAACGGGCAAGGTCAAGCAGGGTTGACCCCTCGGGAAGAGTCTTTTGAGAACCATCTGGAAGCGCTATTCTTATTTCACTCATAATTGGCCCCTTAACAGAAAAAGGCATCGAACCTCGATGCCTCTGTCCTTGGTTTGACCTTGGCGAATCAATGGTAGGCGCGGGCGGTTTCGAACCGCCGACCCCTAGCGTGTCGAGCTAGTGCTCTACCCCTGAGCTACGCGCCTTCATGAAAAGCAGAACGTTTTTAACAGGTAGCACGACTATTGTCAAGAATTTTGTTCCATGAAAAACACCGACTCCCGCGCATGGGTCGGTCCGGCATTTATTGCATCAGGGGTACCCTGTGAGCTCATAACGTCCCAGTCCGTAGGAAGCGCCCTTTCCACATGAGAAATATTCCCCTAAAAGCAGGACGGGATGAAAATCAGACAAATCCCCACGCAGGGCCAGGTGCCCGGTAATACCTTCCATGGCGCCTTTTCTCCACACTGTCCACTGTGTATCCGACCTGTCAATGTCAATGCAGTCACTGAGCCTGGCCAGGCGTTGGTAATCCATCTCCAGAACGCTTCCGTGGTAGTAATACGCCAGAGAAGAGACACGTCTAAGAAGCGTGCGAAAGAAGGGAGAGAAGGAAAATTCTCGAAGGAAGGAACCGTCCCGAGGGATTCGCATGGGAGTGAGAATGCGCATTCCGAGAAAATGCATAGGAAGCGTATTCAAGGCAAGCAGATCTTCCGCTGAAATCGTCGAAAGACCCTCCAAGGCCACGGAACCGCTTTCATATTCTATCGAAAACCGTGAACCGGAACATCCCTCTGATTCCAGACCGACGATCTCGGCAACAGGAATGCCCGCTTCCGGTTCCTGGGTGAACATTTTCTTTACGGCATCGCAAAACAGGGGCAGATATCGCATAGCCGCGCCGATTACCACAAGACCAATCTCTATTTCCCTATTCAAGGCGTTCCGGCAATCAACGAGGGGCGGATGGAATATGAAAGGCAGCGGCGGCTTCTGATGGCGCTTCAGGGCTTCCGGATCAACGGCCAGGCCCTGGCCGAAAATGTCCTGAAAAGGACAGCACCCTTTCCCGGAACAGGCGCCGCAACCTCCATATGAAACACAGACCGTCTTTCGAAACACCTCTCTGAAACGGATTTTCAGGGAAAACAGCGCATACGGATCCCGTACTTCAGAACGGAGACGGAGGCGAAATATGAGCTTTGTGAAAACAAGGTCCACCGCCATGCCTTTCCCGGCGTTTCACGCAACGGCCCCATCGGCGAAGCAGCCGCTGGAATGGTGGTTCAGCGGAACATAGGGCCCTTGGAAACGGACTTCCTATTTTTTCAGCATTCCAAAGATGCCGTAAAGGTTTACATCCTTGTTCAGTTCAGCCAGTGTCTTCGTCAGCGGAACCTGTTTCGGGCAGACCTGGACACAGTTCTGCGCATTGCCGCATTCGGCTATTCCTCCTTCACCCATGAGGATTTCCAGACGCTCCTCCCGGCTCATGTCCCCTGTGGGGTGAATATTGAACAGCCTCACCTGGGCAATGGGCGCCGGGCCCATGAATGTCGAATGGGAGTTGTACTGGGGACAGGCCTCCATGCAGCAACCGCAGGTCATGCATTTCGCCAGACGGTATCCCTCGTCCTGATCTTTGGGAGACATGCGCGGCCCCTCTCCCATATCATGGGTACCGTCAATGGGAATCCATGCATTGACCCGTTTCAGCGCGTCAAACATCTTCGTCCGGTCCACGTGCAGGTCCCGCACAACCGGAAACTTGGTCAAAGGCGCCAGGGTCAAATCCGTGCCGTGTTTCTCTATGAGCGCCGAGCATGCCTGGCAGACGACACCATTGACGATCATGGTGCACGCCCCGCAGATCTCCTCCATGCAGTTGCATTCCCATACCACCGGCGTAGTCTTTTCTCCCTTGGCGTTCACGGGATTTTTCCTGATCTCCATAAGAACGGATATCACATTGTGGCCGGGTTCGTACGGGACCTCGAATTCCTCCCAGTAAGGCGCTGATCCGGGCGCATTCTGCCTCTTGATCTTCAGACGAATCATCTTTTCCGCCATCCTAGTTCCCCTCCTTCCGGGTTGCTGACTGTTTATCCACGTTATACACCCGCTGTCGGGGAGGAATGTAACCAAGATCCACTTCCTCATAAGAAATTCGCGGACCTTCGGGAGAGTATTCGGCAATGGTGGTCTTCAGAAAATTCGCGTCGTCCCGTTCCGGAAATTCCGGCTTGTAATGGGCGCCCCTCGATTCGTTCCGCAGCAGCGCGCCTACGGTGATAACCCTGGCAAGGTCAAGCATGTGACGTAACTGCCGGGCGAACTGGGCGGCCTGGTTCGCCGTCCCCCTGGCTGTATCCAGGATTCCCAGAGATTTCCACCTTTCCTGGAACTCCCGCAGCTTCTCATCAGCGGCCTTCAACCGGTCATTATAGCGAACCACGGTCACGTTTTCTGTCATCAGTTCTCCCAGTTCCTGGGCCAGGCGGTACGGGTTCTCGGAGCCGTTCATCCGGTAGATGGAAGAGAATACCCCATCCTGACGTTCCTTCTCCCTGTCGAAACAATCCTGTCCCAGGTCCGCGGAGACCTTTTTCAGGCCCTTTGCGTAACGTACGGCGGCCGGACCGGCGACCATTCCCGAATAGATGCATGAAAGAAGGGCATTGGCGCCCAGCCTGTTGGCCCCGTGGTACTGATAGTCGCATTCGCCGACGGCGAAGAGACCTGGTATGTTGGTCATCTGGTCGTAATCCACCCACATGCCGCCCATTGAGTAATGGACGCCGGGGAAGACCTTCATGGGGACCCGGCGAGGGTCCTCACCGGCGAATTTCTCGTATATCTCAAGGATCCCGCCCAGCTTGCGGTCCAGATAATCCGGCGGCAAATGGGTCAGGTCCAGATATACCTGGTTCTTGCCGTCAATGCCCAGCTTCTCATCAACGCACACATGGAATATTTCGCGGGTCGCGATATCCCTTGGCACCAGGTTGCCGTACGCCGGGTATTTTTCCTCCAGGAAATACCAGGGTTTGCCGTCCTTGTATGTCCAGATGCGGCCGCCTTCACCGCGCGCGGATTCGGACATGAGGCGCAGTTTGTCAATCCCCTGGATGGCTGTCGGATGGACCTGGATGAACTCGCCGTTGGCGTAACGGACCCCCTGCGCGTAGAGTGCGGCAGCCGCGGCGCCGGTATTGATCGCTGAATTGGTTGACTTGCCGAAGATCACTCCCGGGCCACCGGTCGCCATAATCACCGCGTTCGCTGCAAAAACGCGAACATCCATGGTTCGAAGGTCCATGGCGGAAATGCCGCGGCAACACCCCTCGTCGTCGATGACGGCGCCAAGGAAGTCCCAGAACTCGTGCTTCACCACCTTGCCTTCCACCTCAAAGCGCCGCACCTGTTCGTCAAGGGCGTAAAGGAGTTGCTGACCGGTGGTGGCGCCGGCAAAGGCGGTCCGGCGGTACTTGGCCCCACCGAAGGCGCGAAAATCCAGGTTTCCTTCGGATGTGCGATTAAACATCACCCCCATGCGATCCATCATCTTTATGATCGCCGGGGCGGCATGGCACATGTTGCGCACGGTCGTCTGGTTGGCAAGAAAATCTCCGCCGTACACGGTATCATCGAAATGTTCATCCGGGGAATCACCCTCACGGGTCGGCTGCACACAGCCGTTGATGCCTCCCTGGGCACAGACGGAATGGGACCTGCGCACCGGAACCAGAGAAAAGAGGTCAACGACACACCCGGATTCAACCGCCTTTATGGTCGACATGAGGCCGGAAAGTCCGCCTCCTACGATAATTATCCTGTTACTCATCAAAAACTCCTGACCCGGCATCGCCGGTAACAATTATAAGAAATAGCTCAGGGCCGCCAGACCGAATACCGCCATGCCGGCCGAGATCGCCAGACATCCCATGCTCAACGCCCGCTGGGTTTTCTCGCCGATGGCGATCCCCCATGTGATGAAGAATGCAAACAGACCGTTTCCAAGATGATAGGAAGCGGAAACGATTCCGAGCACATAGAACGCCAGAACCAGCGGGTTCTCCAGACTCCTCTGCACCAGCTCGAAACTTGCGTGCTGGCCGGTCAGCAGGCCGGAGATGCGGGTAGCGTAGACATGGTAGATAATAAAGCAGAACGCTGTAATTCCGGTTATCCGCTGCAGCAGATACATCCAGTTTCTGGCGTAACCGAAGCGAAGCACGTTCGCCTGTCCGGTGGATATAATATACAGACCATACAAGGCGTGAAACAGTATGGGAATCCAGATAAGAGATATCTCTATCAGGATGATGTATGGAAGCCCCATGAAGAACTCCACCTTGGAGTTGTAGACTTCGGGGCCGAACATGGCAAAACTGTTCGTGAAAAAATGCTCCAGGAGAAAGGCGCCGATGGGAAGCACCCCGGTAATGGAGTGAATGCGGCGGAGATAGAATTGATACATGCTTTTTGTCGCCAAGGGAAAAGCTCTCCTCTCTGTGTAACGATATTCGTTTCCGGAATGCGGCGGTTAAAGGAAAGAACGCCTCCGGAACTTACCACAATGGAATCCGGGAAAGTTCAAGCATCGGGATATGGCGGGCACAAAGACGCTCCTTTGACAGGAACAGGACAAACCTTTGCGGAACAGGCGTTGTGACCGTCACTACATGTTGCTTTTCCCCTGCCTATCTGTTAATAAGGTCGGGGCTGAAAGGCAAGTTTTGAAAAATACCAACAAAGTCAGACCGTTGTCAACCTTGGATTTCAGGAAAGAAAAGATAATGACAAAGTTCCGCTTCACACTCACCAGAAAAGACCAGTCCTCTTCCGCGCGACGGGGGGTCCTGGAAACGCCCCGCGGCAGAATCGAGACCCCTATTTTCATGCCGGTCGGCACCCACGCCGCCATGAAAGCCATGACTCCCGGGCAGGTTAAGGAGGCCGGCGCACAGATAATCCTCTGCAACACCTACCATCTGCACCTTCGCCCCGGTGAAGCCCTGGTGGAAAAGGCCGGCGGACTCCACGGATTCATGGGATGGAACGGTCCCATTCTCACGGATTCAGGCGGATTTCAAGTGTTCTCCCTCCCCAACAAACGGATAACCGAAGAAGGGGCATTCTTCCGTCACGAGATCACCGGCGAGGAGATATTCCTCGATCCGGCAAAGGCCATGGCAATCCAGGAAAGACTGGGGGCCGACATCATCATGGCATTCGACGAATGCATCCCCTACCCCTGTGACAGGGCTTACGCCGCCAAGTCTACCCGCAAAACACTACGATGGGCGAAAGAGTGCCGGCAAGCCCATGCCAGGCCGGACCAGGCGCTTTTCGCCATTGTCCAGGGAAGCGTCTTCGAAGATCTGCGCTCCATGTGCGCCAGGGAACTGGTTCAGATGGATTTTCCGGGCTACGCCATCGGCGGCGTAAGTGTAGGCGAAGGACTGGAGCTGCTGAAAAAGGTCGTGGAGTTCACCGCCCCCCACCTTCCCGAGGACAAACCCCGCTATCTGATGGGAGTCGGCCTGCCGGAAGATATCCTGGAGAGCGTGGAACGTGGAATGGACATGTTTGACTGCGTCATTCCCACACGCTACGCCCGCAGCGCAACCCTGTTCACCAATCGCG
>CAZFCG010000058.1:21695-23435 GCA_964517595.1 uncultured Geobacter sp.
TCCGGCTCACCAACAGGAAATACCGGCGTGACTTCTACCCCGTGGAACCCAATTGCACATGCTACACATGCGCAAATTTCACCCGGGCCTACCTGCACCACCTTTTTGTTTCCAATGAGGTGCTCTCCGCAATCCTGGCAAGCATCCACAACGTTCATTTCTACCTGAACCTGATGAACGATATTCGCGCATCCATCGAAGAAGGGCGGTTTACCAGCTTCAAACGCCAATTTCTGGACACATACCTGGAAGGGGACAAAGCCGGCAGGTCATAAACCGAAAACGGCACGAAAAAAGGCGCGGTTCGCCTCTTCAGAGGCCTTCCGCGCCTTTTTAACAAAAAAGACTCCCCGGAAAACACCGGGGAAGAACTCTATTTCAGAATCTTTATCCCTCCGATGAGAGGCAGAGGTTTAGCCTCGCCCTTGGCGGCATTGATAATACCGATGATGGCCAGGACAAAGACAAGCAGGTTTCCCAGAGGCAGGATCACGATCCACCCCAGGAAGGGAATGATTCCACCGACAATGTTTACAGCAATGGCGCCGAGGAACAGCACCAACCCCTGGTTGGTGTGAAACATGGCAAACTTCGATTCCTTTGCCGCCAGAAGCGGGATCAGGAACAGAATATAAGCCAGTACCGCCATAACCTTGTTTTTCTCCACATCCTCCCTGTCATACTCTTCCGCTGGAACCGGCGGCGGTACCTGATCGACCTTTTGTTCTTCCATTGCATCTCCTCCTTTCAGAATATGATCCCATTACACCCGTTGAACAGCATTACGTCATAATGCCGTTTTAATGTAGCAACATATCATCCGATTCCGGGTCAGTCAACAATGAACCATGTAATTTTTACAACCATACATGTCTATGGCATTTTGACCGTTATCATATGCGGATTGGCAGGCTGATAATCTTCCAGAATTCTGTCTCCCGAAACAAAACTCCAGGATATGTTCCCTTTGGCGTCTGTCTGCAATTTGATAATAGCGGTTTTGTCCGGGTGTGCCGGCAGATGGCCGGCCTTTTTGGGTTTGGTTTGCTCAACAACACAAATACCATAATGGAGGGCATTTCACTTAGTACTTCTCAGGTCTCCCGTTTTCTACGCTACCAAAGGTTTTGTTTTTCAGTCTTGGTCACGGCTTTTGTGGCGCTGAATCGTTTTTTTCGTTAAGTCTTCAGTATTATTGAATAGTGACAAGCCCTTTAAAATAGCTGGAATGGGATTTTATGTTTCGGAGCTTCACTCCACCCTTATGTTTCGAGTCCTTGTATGAAATCGGCGGGGTTGCCTCTTGTGAAACCTCAGTTATTATCAATATATTATAGAATCCAGGAGGAAGAGCGTTATGAAATCACCGCTGTCGGCTGTTATATTCATCATGATATGCTGCATGAACATTTCAGCATTTGCCTCGGGGAATGCCATCAACGTGGTCGCCGGAACCTACGGAAGGAACTGCGGGGCGCAGCACGGCAACAAGACCTCCCACCTGGCAGACCAGTGCAATGGCAGGAAGGAGTGCAGCTACAGGATCGACCATACGGTCATCGGCGACCCGGCGTATGGCTGCGGCAAGGAGTATATCGCCGAGTGGCGATGCGGCTCCGGGCCCGTCAGGTCCATCAAGGCCAAAGCCGAGGCCGGCTTCGGCTCGGTGATCAGGCTCGACTGCCCTTCCGGCCAGGTCTCCCCGCCCGCCCCGACCCCTTCGTCAGGCAACGCCATCAA
>CAZFCG010000059.1:0-22957 GCA_964517595.1 uncultured Geobacter sp.
CCCGAAGGGTGAGTTTATCGGCTGTAGCGGAATGAGCTTAGAGCAGCAGAAAGAGAGCCATCGGAGCGAACGAAGGATGCCTCCAACTGCCGAATCCAGGTTGAATGCTGAAAGGGCGGGTTCAACGCCCACCCCAGGAGTCTTACATCATCTTTTCCATCTCTTCTTCCGAGATATCGAAATTGGCGTAGACGTTCTGCACGTCGTCGTTGTCCTCCAGGCGCTCCATGAGGCGCAACATGCTCTCGGCCTGTTTTCCTTCCAGCTTCACCATGGTCTGGGGGATCATGGTAACCTCGGCGGAATCGTATTTGAAGCCCGCCTTTTCCAGGGCTTCGCGCACATCGAAAAAGGCGGATGGGTCCGTTGTGACCTCAATCTGCCCGTCCTCGTCAGAGACATCATCGGCGCCCGCTTCCAGGGCCGCCTCGAACAGCTTGTCAAAATCAGCGTCTCCGGAAAAGACGATCAGGCCCTTTTTATCGAACATCCACGCGACGCAGCCCGCCTCGCCCATGTTTCCGTTGCACTTGGAAAAGATGCTGCGCACATCGGAAACCGTGCGGTTGCGGTTGTCGGTCATGACCTCCACCAGCACGGCCACGCCACCCGGGCCGTAGCCCTCGTAGGTGGTTTCCTCGTAGGTGACCCCTTCCAGGCCGCCGGTTCCCTTCTTGATGGCCCTCTCTATGTTGTCCTTGGGCATGTTCTCCGCTTTTGCCTTGTCTATGGCGGTGCGAAGCCGTGGATTGCCGTCCGGGTCTCCCCCGCCTATCTTGGCCGCCACGGTGATCTCCTTGATCAGCTTGGTAAAGATCTTGCCGCGCTTGGCGTCCGCCGCCCCCTTCTTATGCTTGATCGTGCTCCATTTATTGTGACCTGACATCTTCCCGCACTTCCTTTCATCGCGAATCTGTTGATAAATCCCGCAAACGGGAAATACTAGCATGGGAAAAAGCGGGTTGTAAAGAATGAAAATACCGGCGGGAAATGACCGGCGCGGCCATGGGGGATGGAAGCAATCCCGCCACACTTCCCTTGCCTGATCGCCGGTTTACGTGATACACAATAGCAACCCCGCGGACCTGCTTCCCTTCCGCGGAAAACAGCCACCGAAAGGAGTCTCCACCATGCCTATTGCCAACAAGATTGCCGGTTTCATCGATAAATCATCATGGATACGCAAGATGTTCGAAGAGGGCGAACGGATGCGCGCCATTCACGGAGAGGAAAACGTCTATGACTTCACCCTGGGAAACCCCGACGTGGAACCTCCCCCGGAATTCCTTAAGGAGTTCCGCGAACTGGCGGAGCATCCCATCCCGGGCATGCACCGCTACATGAGCAACGCCGGGTATGATGAAACCCGCGGGGCCGTAGCGGAAATCCTGGCGGAAAAATCCGGACTTCAGGTTACGGGCAATCACGTAATAATGACCTGCGGCGCCGGTGGCGCCCTGAACGTTGCGCTGAAAACCATCCTCAACCCGGGTGAAGAAGTGCTGATCCTCACCCCCTATTTCGTCGAATACAAATTCTACATAGACAACCACGGCGGCGTGCCAGTGGAGGTCTGGACGGACCGGAAGACCTTCCAGCTCGACCTGACGGCCATCGAAAACGCCATCACCCACAAGACCAGGGCAATCATCATCTGCTCGCCCAACAATCCCACCGGCGTTATATACCCCTCGGAAAGCCTCAAAAAACTGGGAGATCTGCTGAGGCGCAAGGAAAAGGAGCACACACGCCAGATTCTCGTCATCTCCGACCAACCCTATGCCCGCATATGCTACGACGGGAAGGAAGCTCCCAATATCTTCCCTTTCGTAGACAACTCGGTCATCGTCACCTCCCACAGCAAGGACCTCGCCCTCCCCGGCGAAAGGATCGGCTACCTGGCGGCCAATCCACGCATGCAGAGCGTGGAGATGTTCATACAGGGCGCCATATTCGCCAACCGTGTCCTAGGCTTCGTGAACGCCCCCGCACTGATGCAGCGCCTGGTCGCCAGACTGCAGCGCGCATCGGTGGACATAAACCTGTACCGGGAAAAGCGCGATCTGCTGTATGATGGCCTCACTGAAATTGGATTCAGGATGGTGAAGCCCGACGGCGCCTTCTACCTCTTCCCGGAATCCCCCATACCCGATGACGTCAAGTTCGTGAAAATGGCGCTTCAACGGCGCATCCTGCTGGTGCCCGGCACGGGTTTCGGCGCGCCCGGACACTTCAGAATCGCCTACTGCGTTGACAAGAACATGATCCAACGCAGCCTGCCGGCATGGCGGGAACTGGCCAAGGACGCAGGGTTGTAGAAATCGGGGGATCAGGGGTCGAGGGGTCCAGGGGTCCAGGGGGCTTAGCGGCTAGGGGTTAGAGGAACCGCGCCGTATTCCAGACCCTTTTCACTTTTTACTTTTCACTCAAACCCTTTCCCCCTAATCAGCCCCGTCAATTTGACCATGGTCCACCCTCAAGGTATATTTATTTTCATGGAATTTTCAAAGGAATCGGCGCAACGCATATTCTCGGCGGCAGTTCAGGCGGCAAACCCCATGGATTCGGTGCGCCGCCACTGCCGCGGCATCCTCTCCCTCCATCGCGCCGGCGGCTTCCGGAGGATCATATCCGTCGGCTTCGGCAAGGCCGCCGTTCCCATGGCCCTGGCCCTTGAGGAAGAGCTGGGGGAGCTCCTGGATGATGGTGTCATCATCACGAAATACGGGCACACCTCCCCTCGCCTGCCCGGCCGCTTCCGCGTTTTCGAGGCGGGACACCCCACCCCCGATGAAAACGGCGTCCTCGGGACAGGAGAAATTCTCCGGCTCGTTTCGGACTCGGACGAAAATACTCTGGTGATAGCGCTCATATCGGGAGGCGGTTCATCCCTGCTGGTCGCTCCGGACGCGGGAATCACCCTGGCGGCGAAACGCGAGACCACGGAGATTCTTCTCCGCGCCGGCGCCGGAATTCATGAACTGAACACCGTCAGGAAACACCTCTCCAGGGTCAAGGGAGGCCGTCTGGCCCGGTTCATCCACCCCGGCCGGACCGTTTCCCTGATCCTTTCGGATGTCATCGGCGACAACCTCGATGTCATCGCCTCCGGCCCCACCGCGCCTGACACAACCTCCTTCAGCGACGCTCGGGAGGTCTTGCGCCGCTTCGCTCCAGCCGCCGGCATCCCTCAGGAGGTCGAGGCCCACCTGGCCGCGGGGGCCAAGGGAGAAATACCCGACACCCCGGGAGAAGGAGACCCGGTTTTTGAACGGGTGACCAACAGGATCATCGGCGGCAACCAGGCGGCCCTGCTGACCGCGAAGGAAGCCGCGGAAAAGCTGGGCCTCGACACGGAAATGCTCGCCGCGCCACTGGTCGGCGAGGCGGCCGACGCCGGCCGCATGCTTGCCGGTCTTGCCCGGGAGAGCGCGGCGCGGCAAAGGGAACGCCCCTTGTGCATCCTTTCCGGAGGAGAGACCACCGTCACTGTCAGGGGAAGAGGCAAGGGGGGAAGGAGCCAGGAACTGGCCCTCTCCTTTGCCATGGAGATCTCCGGCATCCCCGGAATCACCCTCCTTTCCGCCGGAACCGACGGAACCGACGGACCCACGGACGCCGCGGGCGCGATGGTGGACGGAAACACCATCAACGCGGCAACCAAGGCCGAAGCGCTCAGTTCCCTGGCGGAAAACGACTCATACACGTTTTTCAGCCGTCACGGAGGCCTCTTCGTGACCGGCCCCACCGGGACAAACGTCATGGACATCCAGATCATCATTATCCGCTAATCGCCGGTTCCACGGAGGCAACATGAAACCCTTTTCCCTCGATCCACGCCTTGCCACCGACTGCATCACGCTGGGCGAAATGCCCCTCAGCCTGCTGCTCCTGTTTGACAACTCGATTTTCCCCTGGTTTATCCTCGTGCCGCGCCGGGACGCCGTGGAGCTCTTCCAACTGACCCGGGACGAACAGCTTGCCCTCCTGGAAGAGATCAATCTTCTTTCCCGTTTCGTCAAGGACCAGTTCGGAAGCGAAAAACTGAACGTGGCGTCCATCGGCAACATCGTCAGGCAGCTGCATATTCACGTGGTGGGAAGGAGCTCCGCCGATCCCCTCTGGCCGGGGGTGGTATGGGGATACCCGGAAAGAACGCCCTACTCATCTTCAGACATCGTTTCCGTTGTTGCGGGTCTGGAAAACAGACTGCCGGAAGGAATGTTCCGGAAAAGATAGCCGCCTCTTTCGCGTGCGGAAAGAGCCACGGCGGGCAGACGAGACCTTGACATCGCTGAAATGATACATATATTTCGAACGAGAACTGGCTAAAACGCCCTCAAAAAGGGCCAAACCAGGAAAGGAGGCGCCCACCATGGCAGACAAGGAAAACAGAGAGTTGGCAAAAAAGGAGCATCGGGAGATATTGAAACCGGACAAGGGGTTTTTCTCGCCCTTTGAAGAGATGGAAAGATGGTTCGAGGAGGCATTCCGCAGACCGTTCTTCGCGCCCTCCTGGATGCCGCGCTTCAAATTGCCCGAAACCGGAGTGACCTTTCCAACAGTGGATATCTTCGAGGACGGGAATGACGTTATCGTCAAGGCCGAGCTTCCCGGAATGAAGAAGGAAGACATCGAAGTCAACATATCCGACGACGTCATCACCATCCGGGGCGAAAAGAAGACCGAAGAGAAGGTTGAGAAAAAAGACTACTACAGACTTGAACGCTCATTCGGCTCCTTCAGCAGAACCCTCCGCCTGCCGGCGGAAACCCAGACCGACAAGGCAAAGGCCGCCTTCAAGGATGGGGTGCTGGAAGTGCGGATACCGAAATCCGAAGAGGAAGTCCAGAAGGTCAGGAAGATTACCGTCGAATAAACTCCGGAATATCTTATTCCGCTTTCCAGGCCGGGGAACCCCGGCCTTTTCTTTTTTCCGCCGATGGAAACCATCCACCTGGAAACACAACGCCACTTCCGCTACATGTGGCTGATGCCGTCGTCTCTGTCATCGCACTTCAGCTTCTTCTCCAGATAGCAGCGGGCCGCGTCCCGCCCCCCCAAGCCAAAGGCGATGGCGAAGGCCAGCACCACGCCGCTGGAGAGGATGGTGAAGGCGATAAGGACCGTATCCCGTCCAATGCCGAGGTGCTCCAGGGCCATGGTGACGCTCAACACAAGGACAAGATACCGGACAAACCGGCAGACCAGTGATGAAAGCCTGATCCCCGCGTTCACTGAAGCGATCAGGGCCGCCCGCGCCAGGAAATTGCTCAACAGATAGCCCACGACCAGGATCATGACCGCCACGAAAAGATTGGGCAGATAGAGAAAGAACCGCTCAAGGAGCCTTTCCACCGCCGGGACACTCACGGTTTGCACCGCGATTACGGCGAAAACGGCAACGGTCGTACCCCCGATAATCCGGGCAATCAGCAGGGACAGGGGGTCCCTCACGCCGCTTCGTGAAAGGACCTGGTCCAGTCCGGTCCGCCCGCACAGGCGGTCGATGCCGATGGCCCTGAAGATACGCGCGAAGAGCGCCTTGAGCGCTTTCCCCAGGACAAAGCCGGCCAGCAGAATCACCAGCGCAGTAAGGAACCTGGGCAGAAAGAGCAGCAGGTTGTCGGCAAATCTTTCAAAGGGTTCGACGAAAAGTCTGTGAAGGAATTCCATGGCAGCCTCCCTCCGCTATATCCATTTCTCCAGCAGGAGCGGTTTCATTTTTTCGAATGCGACGCACAATTTCTCGATCCTGTCTTCCACCTCTTCGGCGCTACTGTCTCTTGTCTCCAGCACGAATGAGGCGACCTTGCCTATATAGAGCGGTGTCAGTGATTTCAGGAGATGCTCCCGCGGCAGGATTCTGGCGTGGTGGGCGAGGGCAAAGTGGTAGATAATCGAAACCCATTCCTCGTCCGGGAAATGGAACCCCTCTCCCTTGTCCCGGCACGCCTCACGGAGAAACGCCAGTGAGGCGGAAGGAAGCGCTCCCTCCCATATCCCCGAAAGTTCCTGGACACCAAGGACGAAGCGTTCCATCATCCTCTCCACATTCACCGCGATTGGCTCCAGGCCCACCGCATAGCGGAAACCGAATGAGGGGACCTGTTCCGAGGGGAGCGCCCCGGACCACACGTCGCGCCACGTCTCCATAAGGTCGAAGGTGGCGCTTACAACCTGGTACAGCATCGCCGACAGGTCCGCCCCCGGGTCCTTGGCATCGTGGATCTTGGCCCCGAGAAAGGACTGGCAGACGCGGAAATCCCCGGCCAGGGCAGTGGTCGTCATCCAGATGTCGATGCCGAAACGGGCGACGTCGCTCTCCCACACGTCCTGTTGCAGATAGTGGGACGCCAGCCGTCCGGAAAAACCAAAATCCCCTCCGATGGGCTGGCGCACGCTGCGCCCGTACAATGCGCGCGTCAGGGGATAGACGATACTGTTGGTGATGGTGCCGTCATACTTGTGACGGTGATACAGGGGCGCCACGTAATCGAAACCGCCCGACCATACCGGCTTCAGGAGGAGCTCCACCCACTCCGGGGTGATGCTCCTCAGGTCCGAATCCACCACGGCGCAGGCCTTCACCTTCAGCGCCCGGGCCACCTCGAAGATGGTGCGGAACGCGCTCCCTTTTCCCGGAACCCCCTGGTAAAGGGTGGCGGTCTTGAAAAAGGCCGGAACCCGCGACGGAATCAGTATCTGCTGGAGATCCTCAACGGCCGATTGCTCCACAACCTCGCGCGTGCCGTCCGTGGAACCGCCGTCCGAGTTCACCAGCACGGCCGTGCAATCGGGAAAGTATTTCGCGAGCCCGGCCTGAACGGCCCTCACCACGTGGCCGATGGTCCGGGCGTTGTTGAAGCTGGGAATGCCCACCAGGATATCGGCGGCGCCCACCGTATCCAGCCACGCCCCGACCTCTTTTCTCAGAATGATGTCACCCATACCGGAAAAACCGCCCCCCCGCGGCCGGCCCGCTGCACTGTCATAGCACAGGCGTCAGCCCTGACTGTCTTCCTCTACAGACTGCCTTATGGTGTCCAGTATCCCCGGAACGGCCGATGTCACCCGGTCCCAGCTTGCAATGAGAGGCGGGCCCAGCGGGTCTTCGGTGATCCTGTCGGCCGCGACCCTGATCCCCTTGGTAAAAGTCTCAACGGCCTGGCTCTCGGCATGGCGATCGAAGATCAGGGAATTGACCGCCGCGTCGTCCTCATAGCGCTTCAGCATTTCCTTGGCGGTTCGCGCATAGGTTGCCAGAAGAGTGCTGAAAAAACCGGGTGAAAAGACAACACCCTCCGATTCGAGGGTTCTGAAAATGGACTTGCAGATATCAACCGACATCTTGTGGAGACCTTTCTCCGCATCCTCGGGAGACAAGACCTGGTGCTTGTGGTCGTAATTCTCGGAGATGTCGATCTGGCATATCCTGCACAATGCGGTATTGCGGTACACCTCCGCCAGCATCCCCACCTCCAGCCCCCAGTCCGCCGGGATGCGGGTGGTTCGCGCCATGTCCACATCCATGGAAAATTCTCCCGCCAGCGCGTAGCGGAAACTGTCCAGGTAAACCAGCAGCGGATGGTAGCCCACGATCTTCTGCAACGCCCGGATCAGCGGGGTAAACAGGAGCCTCGTCACCCGCCCGTGCATCCTGTCGGTAATACGGCTGTAAAATCCCTTGCAGAAGGTATAGTTCAGGTTGGGGTTGGTTATGGGATAGCAGAGCCGGGCCAGCAGATCACGGTTGTAGGTGAGGATGTCGCAGTCGTGAAGGGCGATGGTGTGAAAATCCTGACGGGCCAGCACATAGCCGTAGGCCAGCCAGACGCCCTTGCCCTTGCCCTGGCGCCCCACATGCAGACCGGCGTCCTCGATGGCCTGATAAACGGCGCTGAGCCGGGGGCCCTCACATGATGGATACACGCTGGGGCAGTTCCGAGAAATAGCGGCGCGCATGCTGAAACTCCTCCGGGGAAGCAAGCGCCAGTCCCACCACGATCTCACTTATATATTTGACTTCCTTGAGCTGGCGGACGATCCCCTTAAGGGCTTCTCCCTGGAGCTCGCTGTAGAGGCAGGGGAGTATAAGGGCAATGGGCCTTTCGTGGGAATACCAGGAAAGCTCCTCCTCTATCCTGTCAATATTCTGCGGACCGAGTCGATGGAAGGTTGAAACCACCCCCACCTGAAAAAAATCGGACATGCAATACCTCCTGAAAACGTATGCCGCGCCCCTCAGCGGGACGCGGCATACAGTATACCTCATGGCAAAGCGGCCGCAATCCCGTTGACCTCCGGGAAGGGAAGTGTATATTAACCACCATAGCAGGCAACACTACGGTATTTTTGCGGTAATCAGGCTTCAAATGGGGCGTGGACATCATGAAAAGACATGAGATTATAGTTTTCAGCGACCTGGACGGCACACTGCTGGATGAAAACTACTCATTCGAGGCGGCGAGAAACGCACTGGAAACACTCGCGGCTAATGACATACCTCTCATCCTCTGCTCCAGCAAGACCCGGAGCGAGATAGAGCTTTACCGTAAGCGTCTGGACAACCGGCATCCCTTCATCTCTGAAAACGGCGGCGGAATCTTCATCCCGGAAAACTATTTTCCCCACGACCCGCCGCACGTCCGCAGCCGGCTCCGGAGGGAGGACCGATATCTCGTCATCTCTCTGGGAACACCCTATGAACGGCTGCGGCAAGCCCTGGACGAGCTTCGCCGGGAAGGCTTCCGCGTAACCGGTTTTGGCGATCTGCCCGTTGAAGAGGTGGCCCGCCGCACGTCCCTCCCCCGGGAAGAAGCCCTTCTCTGCATGCGGCGTGACTTCGACGAACCGTTCTTCTTTGACGGAGACGCCGAAGAGGAGAAAAAGCTCTCGGCTTCGGTCCGCGCCATGGGGCTGAACCTGACCCGCGGGGCCTTCCGTCACATCCTGGGCGACAACGACAAGGGAAAGGCTGTGGATATCCTTGCCGGATTCTACCGTTCCCTTTTCGGCGAGATAACCACCATAGCCCTCGGCGACAGCCCCAATGACCTCCCGATGCTGAAGCGGGTCGATTACGCGGTGGCCGTGCGGCGGCCGGACGGCAACCATCATCCCTCCCTGGACCTCCCGGGACTGGCGCGCGCGGATGGCGTCGGCCCGGAAGGATGGCGCGAAGCCGTGCTTTCCCTGCTCGCGGAAAGGCCCTGGATGAAGCGGAATAAAGAAGACTGAGCGCCCTGCCCCCGGCGGATTAACCCTGAATACCATCCATTCCGGCCGCAACCATCTTTTCCGGATGAACTCAATGCCTATATTTTCAGCCACATACACCATGCCGCGACTGATTCTCGCCCTTATCATCCTTCTTTCCCCATGGGCAACGGGGACTTCCCTTGCGCGGGAACCCCTGGAAATCGTCATCACGGGCGTCGAGGACGAACCGCTGGAAAACGTCCGGGCCGCCCTGACCCCTCCTGAAGGCATAGTAGCCGACGGAAAGGTCAACCTGCCGTGGCTGGAACTGCTGGCCGCCGACGCGCCTGAAAAGACGCGCGAGGCTCTGGAGCCCTTCGGCTACTATGACTCGCGGGTGGAGGCGAACCTTCGGAAGGCGGACGATTCATCCTACACCCTGATGGTAACCGTTTATCCCGGCGAACCGGTAGTGGTCGAAGAGGTGGATGTGCGGGTGCGCGGCGCGGGCGCCGGGGACGAATCCATCCAGGAGCTGGTTACGGAATTCCCTCTAAAAAAGGGCGATATCCTCAACCACTCCTCATACGAAAAGGGAAAGAGCCTCCTCAAGGCCCGGGCGGTGGAGATCGGCTATATGGACGCGGATTTCCCCATCCACGAGATACGGGTATCCCGCGGCCAACGAAACGCCCGCATATCCCTGGAGCTGGATACCGGCATCCGCTACCGCTTCGGAGACACCACCTTCAGAGGCGCGCCCACCTACCCGGACCGCTTCCTGGAACGCTACCTGGACTACGAAAAAGGCGAGTACTTCTCTCCCCAAAAACTGGGGCAGACACAGATCAACCTGGGTTCATCGGATCGCTTCAAGGGGGTAGTCGTGACGGCCAACCGGAAAAAGGCCGACGGCCAGGTCATGCCGGTGCGCGTGGAACTTTCTCCCCTGCCCAGACACAGGCTGCGGCCCGGCATTGGCTACGGCACCGACACCGGCGCACGGGGGACGGTGCGCTACAAGGACGTGAACCTGTTCCTCCTGGGCCACGAACTGAACGCGGAACTGAACATATCCCAGCGTCTCCAGGGGGCCGCAATCGCCTATACCGTACCAGGCCGGGACATTTACAGCTCCACCGGCCTCCAGCTCAACCTCCAGCGGGAAGACACCAGCACCTACACCAACAGGCTGGCCGCCCTGGAAGGTTCCTGGACCCGGAGTCTGATGCGCGGCCAGCAGTTGACCCTCTACACGAAAACACAATGGGAAGACTATACCGTCGGCTCGCAGCAGTCTTCAGCCCTGCTCATCCTCCCGGGGATCCGCTTCACCATGAGGGACTTCGACAACCTTATCCGGCCGACCCGTGGCTACCGCTTCAGCCTCGAGGCGCGGGGGACCCACCAGTATCTCGGCTCATCAACCGGGGTCTTCCAGGGCATAGCTGACATCTATGCCATTATCCCCCTGCCGTGGCGTTTTTCCCTCATCGGACGGGCAAAGGGTGCCTTTTCCTTCCAGAACGAACCGCTGGTGGACCTGCCCGCCTCCCTCCGTTTCTTCGCCGGAGGCGACCGGAGCGTGCGGGGGTACTCCTTCCAGTCCCTCGGCCCCAAAGACTCGGACGGCAAGGTCATCGGCGGCAAGAATCTGCTCACGACCACCATCGAGCTTGAGCGCGCCCTCTTCGACAACTGGGGAGTCGCGGGATTCCTCGACGCGGGCAACGCCTTCGATTCCCTGAACTACATCCGCCTTTATAAGGGCGCCGGTCTCGGAATCCGCTACTACACCCCCATAGGCGCCATCCAGCTCGACCTGGCCAGACAGATAGGAGTGGATGATCCGTCGTTCCGCGTCCATTTCAACGTGGGGTTCGAGTTATGAAAAGGGCCCTTCTCTACGGGGCGCTCGTTGCGCTCGCCATAATAATCCTGGGCGTGGCCGGTGTCGCCGGCTGGCTCCTGGCAACCCCGGAAGGCGGGAAGCGGCTGCTGGAAACCGCCGCGTCCATGGCCGGGGCAAGGCTGGAAATCGGCCGCATGGAAGGACGCCTCCTGGACGGGCTCCGCCTGCAAGACACCACCCTGCGCGCCTCGGAGATGACCATCACCGCCGGCCTCCTCATTCTGGACTGGGACCCCCTGCCCCTCCTCATCGGCGACCTGTCCGTGGAAAAACTCCACGCCCGGCGGGTCGACATAGTGGACAACAGGCCGGAGAGCAAGGAACCCACGGACCTGTCCTGGCCCGTCATATCCGGTCCCCTCGCCCGCGTCAACGGCAGGGTCGGAAACCTGGATATAACCGGATTCACATATAAAAAATCACGGGAAAAGCCGTTTTCCCTCAATCGCGTCTCCTGCCGGGCGGACCTTCGGGCCGGCCGCCTCGCCGTCACCAGGCTGATCATCGGCGCGCCGGAGGGAGTTGCAAGCGGCGCGGCCGGCGTCAGCTTCCGCGAACCGCGTTTGAATCTCTTCGCCACTGTCAAGCCATCCTCCCCTGCCGCCGGATTTGAACGTTTCCTGGTCCACGCGTCCCTGCGGCCGGGTCGGGGGGACGAGCAGGCGGCTGGCAATATCCACGCGGTGGCGGCCGGAAAGGAAAAGAGGTTGGAACTCTCGTCCGGCGCGGCTCTGTCACGAACCTCCATATCGTTCCGGAACCTGGCCCTCAGCGAGGCCGGCCGCCAGGGGCGAATCACCGGAAAGGGAACCATATCCTTCGCCGGACCCAAACCGGAGTTCCTCATCTCCCTGGGACTGGAAAAACTGGACCTTTCCCGTGAAGCGCCCACCCTGCCGCCGCTGAACGGCGCCCTCGGCCTGAAGGGATATGCCGACGCCTACAAGGGTGATTTTCATCTGGCCGTCGCGGGCAAGGGGTGGCGCTCCGCGGACCTGCGGGGAAAGATATCGGGCGACAACAAAAAGGTCGACGTAACCCTGGACCGCGGCGCACTGCTCAAGGGAACCCTGTCAGGCGCGCTCCGCGCCGCCTGGCAGGAAGGACTCACCCTGACGGCCTCCCTGCGCGCCAGAAAACTCGACCCTTCCCGTATCACCCCGGACTGGAAGGGAGAAGTGAACCTGGATGCGCAGGCGTCTATAAGGAGCGCCGAAGGCGCCCCCTTATCGGCAAGACTGGAAGCCCGGTTGCTGGACAGCCGGTTGCGCGGCAGGGCGCTTTCAGGCGTTCTGGACGCGCGCGCCTCCGGCAGCGACGTCATTATCGACCGGCTTTTCCTCCAAGGCAAGGGATTCGACCTTCGCGCCGCCGGAGATCTGTCCAGGAATATCGTCGCCGATATCCGCATAGACGACATGTCCGGACTGGTTCCCGGCGCATCGGGCGCTCTGCGGGCCAACGGAAAGATACACCGGCGAGAAGGCCGTTTCGGCGGGGAGATAGCGGGACGGGCCTCCTCCCTGAAAATGGCCGGCATTCGCGCCGGAAGCGCGAATTTCAAGGCAGCCGTAAGCGAAAGCAGGGAACAGGCCCTGTCCATGAGCCTCCAAGGCCGCGACCTGGGATACCAGGGATATTCAGCCAGGGAAGCCGGGCTGAATATCAAAGGCACTCTGAGCCGTCATGTGATAAGCCTGGACGCCTCCTCGCCCCCGGTCAGTCTGAAGACCATCCTGGAAGGCGGCTACCGCGACTCGGGCTGGCGGGGAATGATTACGACGTTTTCCGGCAACGACGGCGCGGGCCCGTTCACCCTTGAAAGACCCGCGGCCCTGAGGGTATCCGGCAGGGAGATTGGCGTCTCCTCCCTTGCGCTGAACGGCAGCGGCGCCGAACGCCTTGAACTGGATGGAAAGATTGTCTTCAAGCCCCGCGACATCCAGCTGTCCGCCCGCTGGCGGCGCCTGAACCTGGCGCGGGTGGCGCGTTTCAAGGAAAAGGGGATCATCGAAGGCGTCACCAGCGGCGATCTCTCCGTGACCTCCCCTCCCGGAAAACGTGTCGTGATTTCCGGAAACATTGATTTAGCCGGAACAGCCGAGGCCGGGCAGCACCGCGTGGAGGTCCCCTCGGCAACCGTGCGGGTGGCAACCGCCGGAGGAGAGATCAGGGCCGCCCTGGAGCTGAACACCGCCAGGGACGGCAGGCTGACGGCAAGCTGCGTAGCGCCGGCACCCTTCTCCCTCTCGCTCCCTGAACGGATCGGCTTTCAGGCGAACCTGGAAGGAAGCGATTTCCGGGCGATCCGCCCCTGGCTCCCGGCCGGGCTTTCCCTGGAAGGAGGCATATCGGCCAGGGCGGAAGGCGAATGGCGTCCTTCGGGAGGGATGCAACTGAGCGGAACGGCGAACGTCGGCAAAGGGATCATCGCCGGCCAGGGGAAACGTGGGGAACTGCGGGCCGACATCCGCTCGGCCGTCTTCACCTGGAACTGGAGCGGCCAGGCCCTGGACGGCGCCATCAACCTGGATCTGGCGGAGACCGGCCATCTGGAAGGGAAATTCACCCTGCCGTTTCCCGCCCGTTTCCCGACCGCCATCGAAGCGGATGGTCCCGTTTCCATGACCCTCAACGGCAACGTGCGGGAAAACGGCATCCTCTCGGCCCTTTTCCCGGGCATGGTCCAGGAAAGCCGAGGCGAGCTGGAGATCAAGGCTAGAGCGGGCGGCACATGGCGCAATCCCCGTTACGGGGGAAAATTCCTCCTGAGCCGGGCGGGAGTCTACCTCCCCCGCGCCGGAGTGCGCTTCAGGGACGTGCAGGTTTCCACCGTGCTGAGAAACGACACCATACGCGTGCAATCCTTCTCGGCCCGTTCCGGCGAAGGCACGCTGAACGGCAGCGCCCAGATTCGACTGAAGGAATGGAAGCTGGAAAGCTACAGCGGCAAGATAAACGGAGACCGGTTCCAGTTCATGAACCTTCCGGAACTCCAGCTCCTGGGGAGCCCCAATCTTGATTTCTCGGGGACCATGCAAGCGATAACGGTTCGCGGCGAGATGGAAATCCCGGAACTGCTGGCAAGGGACAGCCGCGCTCCGGCCCCCGTCCGGCCCAGCCGCGACGTAGTGGTCGTGGATGCGCCGGCGAAGCCCGCCCGCTCCTTCCCACTGGCGGTGGATGCCCGGGTGCGGGTTAAATTCGGCGAAAAGGTATTCGTCAAGGCCGCGGGCATCGACGCGCGCCTGGGCGGATCGGTGGACCTGACCATGCGCGGCCCGGACAACATCAGGGGCAAGGGAGAGGTACGGGTGGAAAAGGGAATATTCAGGGCCTATGGCGTAAACCTGCAAATAACCAAGGGTCGCCTGGTCTTCTCCGGCGGCCCGGTCTCCAGACCGAACCTGGATATCCTGGCGCTGCGCACCGTGGGAGAGGTCAAAGCGGGTGTAATGGTAGGCGGCACGCTCCAGAACCCGGCAATCCGCCTCTATTCGGAACCGGGCATGGCCGAAAGCGACATCATGGGCTACATCGTCCTCGGCCATCCCCTGAGCGGCGACAAGGGACAGGCGAACGCCGTCATGGGCGCGGCCGGACTGCTCCTTTCCGCCGGGGAATCGGCCGTGCTCAGGGAGCAGATAACCGAGCGGTTCGGAATAGACACCTTCGGTGTGGAACAGGACAAGACCGACGCCACCCGCTCCCTGGTAACGGTGGGCAAATACCTGACGCCCAATCTCTTCCTCAGTTACGGGCGATCCCTCTTCTCTCCAGCGCAGTTGCTGCGCGCCCGCTACACATTCTCCGAAAGATGGGAGGTTGAGACCTGGACCGGAACGGAAAGCGGAGTAGATTTGTTCTACAAGATAAACTTCAACTGACATTCCACCATTGCAGCATCTCCGGGGTATGACATGAAACGTTTCCTTATCGTCCTCTTCACCTTGCTTGTAACCACCTCCGGCCATGCGGCCCCGGCCGGGAAGAAGCAGGCGCCGCCCCAGGCGCCGGCCCGTCCCGTGGTTACGGAAGATGCGCCGGTCGTCCTGGACGGCGTGGAGCTGTTCCTCATCCGGCGCAGGGCCCTTTCCCTTTCACCCGAAGAACGCGCTCGCGTAATAAAAGCCCGTCTCGCGCGTCTCGCGGAGGCGCACGCGGACCCCCCCGTTCCGGTAACCGTTCTGGATGGCGAAACATCCAGCGATCTCGCCGCCGGGGAGATCATGATCATGGTGGTAACCGACCAGGACGCCGAGGCGGAGGGAAAACCCAGGCCCATCCTGGCAAGGGATCTTGCAGGGCGCATCAATGCCGCCCTTGAAACCCACCGGGCGGAACGAAAACCGCGGGGCATCCTGTTGGGAGGCCTTTACGCGCTGCTGGCCACGGCGGCCCTCGTAGCCGTTCTGTTCATCTTCCGGAGATTTTTCCCGCTTCTCTACGCCAGGATAGACTCCTGGCGCACCAGCAGGATTCCATCCATAAAAATCCAGTCCCTCGAAATCCTGACCGCCGACCGGATCGCATCCGGCCTGATCCTGCTGGCAAGGGCGACAAGGGTCGTTCTGGTGATCCTGCTTTTCTATTTCTACATTCCCCTGGTATTCAGCTTCTTTCCGTGGACGAGCGGACTGGCGGACAAACTGATTGACTACGCCCTGGCCCCCCTGAGCGCCATCGGCTCGGCGGTTCTGGCCTGTCTGCCAAACCTCTTCTTCATTGCTGTAATCATCCTGGTGATGCGATATGTAATCAAATTCACGGCTTTTCTGTTCAGGGAACTGGAAAAGGGGACCATCACCCTGCCGGGCTTCTACCCTGAATGGTCCGAGCCCACCTTCAAGATTGTACGCTTCCTGCTCATAGCCTTCACGGCGGTTGTCGCATTTCCTTACATGCCCGGTTCCCAGTCACCGGCCTTCAAAGGCGTCTCCATCTTTCTGGGAGTCCTTTTCTCCCTCGGCTCCACCTCGGCGGTCGCCAATGTCGTGGCCGGGGTGATCCTCACCTACACCCGCGCCTTCACCATCGGAGACCGCATCCAGATCAATGAAAACGTTGGCGACGTGGTGGGAAAAAACCTCCTGGCGACGCACATCCGCACCATCAAGAACGTGGAAATCACCATTCCCAACTCCCTGGTCCTGGGAAGCCACATCCTCAACTACAGCGCCTCATCGAGAGACAACGGCCTGATACTCCACACCTGCGTAACAATCGGCTACGACGTCCCGTGGCGGAAGGTGCACGAAATTCTGATCACCGCGGCCCTGAGAACCGGTCACATACTTCCGGAGCCTCCGCCCTTCATACTGCAAACCGCGCTCAACGATTTCTACGTCTCTTACGAACTGAACGCCCACACCGACGCCCCCCACCTGATGGCCGGGACCTATTCCGACCTGCACCAGAACATCCAGGATTGCTTCAACGAAGCCGGAGTAGAGATCATGTCACCCCACTACGCCCAGCTACGGGACGGCAGCCAGACGACCATTCCGGAGCAATACCTGCCGGAAGGGTATACGCCGGGAGGTATAAGGATCACCTCCACCAAGGATTGACACCTCCTCACCTCTGGATAGGGCCTGCTCCCTGAGCGGAGTCAAAGTGAGCATTGTATAGACCCCACCTGGCATACATCTGAGAAATACGGAGAGTGTCCCTGGTTTTCCCCTGGTTTTCCTGGTAACGGTGGGAATAATCCGGGACACTCCCCGGGAATAATCCGGGACACTCCCCGTATTTAAACATCATGGGAATAATCCGGGACACTCCCCGTATTTAAACATCATAAACCGGGGAGTGTCCCTACTAGTTTTCCCAGAATTACCCCCCAACAGAATGAAATTACCACCACCTTCTTGCTGAAACGCGGAAAGCACAACTTGACACATGTAACGTGACATATTACAGTGTCGGAGTGATCAGGACATTCGCTGACAAACACACGCAGCAACTCTATCGTACCGGCAAATCGAAGCGTCTGCCCGCGGATCTAATAGCCAGAGCGGTTCGCCGGCTTGAATTCATTGAACTGGCCATAAGCCTTGATGACCTGAAAGTTCCTCCCAGTAACCGCCTTCACGCTTTGAAAGGAAACCGCAGCGGACAACACTCAATATCCATTAACGATCAATGGCGGATCTGTTTTCGATGGGAGAACGGCGATGCCTGTAATGTGGAAATAACAGATTACCATTGAGGTGCAACATGAGCATAATTAACAAAGGAAAGCGAGAATTGCCTCCAACTCATCCCGGCGCCATCCTTCGGGAAGATTTCATGCCTGAGTATGGTCTCAACGCCACAACTCTCGCCGACACGCTCGGTGTATCTCGCCAGACCATCAATGAGCTCATCCGCGAGCGACGCGCCCTGAGCCCGGCTATGGCCCTGCGGCTTTCACGACTGTTCGGCAACAGCCCTGAATTCTGGCTGAACGCCCAGCGGGCTGTGGATTTATGGCTGGCAGAGAAAGAACTTGCACAAGATCTGGAGCGGATACATACGGTCAAGGCAGCCTGACAACGACACATTCCCTTCAATTCGAATTCGATACGCGCAACGGGGTCAGGCACGTGAATGGAGTGATATCGATCTTATTGTTGTTTCTCCCGATTTCGATGACATTGAAGACCGCAGCTTCATCAACCTGCTATGGCGAATCGCCGCCCGCGTTGACAGCGGGATTGAGCCAATCGCGTGCGGATCAAGACCGTGGAGAGAGGACGACTCATCGGCGGTAATTGAAATTGCCCGGCGTGAAGGCGAGGTTCTTGAGGCGGCCTGAACCGTAATTAACTGCTACAGCGAGAAACATATCGTCATAAGGGTCACGACAGATATCATTTACCGGTTCCGTTCCCCACTACTGTCCCCAGTATTCATCTCAGAATCCGCTCCATCAACAGCTCCCTGAGCGGAGTCGAAGGGAGCTGTGCATCGCCCCCACTTGGCATACAGCTGAGAAATATGGTGAGTGTCCCTGGTTTTTTGGTTTTTCCGTCTTGGCAAAAGGCTGAATAGCGAACCGAGTACCCACCTGGTTTTCCATTCACTGTCGTCTCTCTGCCAATGGATAGACATCCTTGCGATGACAGATACCGAAGACAATTATTTCTTTCCCGACAACCCTGAAAACGACCCGATAATCACCAACTCTCATTTTCCAGTATCCCTTGAGAGTCTTGCGCAGAGGTTCGCCGTATTCATGGGGGGCAATCATAAGGCGCGTTTCTATCGCCTTCCTGATTCTGTCCCTTATATCCCCGTTGAGCTTCGGGATGTCCTTCGCCTTTACGTCCGGATGATAGATAACCGAGAACGGCATGCTACCCCCAGACATCTTCATGGCTGAGCGCCGTATCGTGGTTGAAGCCTTCCTCCCGTTCAGAGGCGAAGAACGCCAACGCCCTATCCTCGCGAAGCTCAATTGCTTCCCGGACAAGGTCCCGCATCAGCGTTGACATGGAAACACCTTGATCTTCCGCAAGCTCATGAACCGCATTGTACAGGGGTTTTTCAAGTACAACATTTATTCTAGGGTTCTTGGCAGGCATGCTATTCTCCTTTGCCCAGAGTGTATCACTTGCGTTCCACCTATTCAACCTTCTTGCTTGAGCGCTGAACATTTCAATTGTTTTAACCACGCAATGGTTTCTCTCCGCGTTCTCTCGTGAACAGAATGAACGGACGTAAGACAGCCATTTTGCTTTTCGTCCGGAGTTATCCGAATGGGTCCGCGGCCGAAACCCGCTACTCTCTTTTTTAGCCACAACACAAACTGGCAACCCGAGACAAAACAGGCGCTTTATTTCTGTTAATAAATATAATGTCCCCAGAATTCCTGCAGAATTCCCAAGCACATATAATCACGCGACATCGTGTCGCGATCAACGGGGCTGAGGCTGACCGGACCGGTTTTTGAGGACTGGTCGTGCCGATGGTTGGCATCACATTCTCTACTTGTACCTGTTGAAAGCTACCGGCTTGACTGGTACCAATATATATTATAAATTGATATCATCATGGCCTAACGGAGGTTATATCATGCCAAAAAATACCAGTGTAACGCTTGGCTCACATTACGAGAAATTCATTTCCCAGCAAGTCGCCCAAGGTCATTATGGTTCAGCAAGCGAGGCGATCCGGGCCGGGTTACGGCTTCTGGAAGAACGTGAGACTAAACTTTCCCTGTTGCGTCGCGCTCTTGTTGAGGGTGAAGAAAGCGGTACAGCCGATTATTCTCTCAAGGGCTTGATTGAGGAGATTGATGGCGAAGGCATCAACTGATGCCAACCTTTACCCTCACCAACAAGGCCTTCGCCGATTTGAAATATATTGGTCGCTATACCTTGGAACAATGGGGACGCGAACAGCGCAACCTGTATCTAACAATGTTGGATGCAGCATTTCGGCAACTGGCAGCCAACCCGCTTACAGGTAAGGATTGCAGCGATATTCGGAATGGCTACAGAAAATTCAACGCTGGCAGTCATGTGATTTTTTATCGCCAATTGTCCGGCGCTACGATAGAAATTGTTCGTATACTGCACGGACGTATGGACTGTGAGACACGGCTTTCTTCTCCTTAATACCTCCATGGTAAAACCTGGCATGCCTCCTAAGCACTGATATGGTTGTCAGTTGTCAAGAAGGAAAAAGTTCCCCGCCCACTTTTGCAAGTGGTTATGGTGCTTTTGTATTCCAGGGCATATGCCGGGGCAGAACCTGTGTAGCGACGTTTGATCATTGTGGCTTTTACCTTTAGCCATCAGCCGCCGGAATCGTGAGCAAAGCCGCACCTGGCATTTCCAGGCAATATCCTGTACTTCCTGGCTTACCCCCTCTTGGCGCTTGAGCAGCGGTCGTGTAATCCGCGCCGGGTGGCTGTAAGCCTGGCCGGCCTCTACCAGTACCCTGCGGGCATGGCCGTTGCCGGTCTTGGTAATGCCGCCGCGTTTCTTCCTGTTACCGCTTGAGTGTTCCGAAGGAACAAGGCCCAGATACGCCATGAGCAGCTTTGGATGTTCGAACCTGGTAAGGTCGCCTATCTCCGCTATCATAGTGGTCGCCACGATCAGAGAAACTCCTCGGAGCGCTTGCAGCGCAGTAACTACAGGAGCCATGCGCCAAGCAGGAACCAGCGTCTCTATCTGCTTGGTGAGACGGTCCACTCGTGCGGTTGCTTCATTGATGGCGTTGATATATTCCTGGAACACCACCTGTTGCGAGGGACTGGGCATCTTTTGATCTGCGAGCCAGCGGAAATGCTGTTGTGTCCAGTTATCCTTCGGATATCTGAAGCCCAAGCGAAGCAGCATGCCGCCCAACTGTTGTTGCGCTACACGTTGGGCTTTCTTGGCGTCCTCCCTTGCACGGGTAAGGTCACGCATCGCCTCGTCATCCGCACGGGGGGGACGAACACATAGGTCAGCTCCCCGGCGCGATGCAGGCGGGCAAGTGTCATGGCGTCACGACGGTCCGTCTTAATCCGGTCAGCGGGGCTCTTGGGAATGTGCGCCGGTGAGACAACGGCACAGTCGAATCCTTTGTCTGTCAAAGAGCGGAATATCTCGTAACCACATGGACCGGCCTCATAGACGAAGTGAAGTTCTCTGCCGGCAGTTGCTATCTTCTTCAGCAGACGTTCGAGATCGTCAAGTCCGCCACCGATGGTTCCGTAATGCCTTACTTCGGCATTGCGCCCGGCATTGGCAATGGCGACATCGATGGAGTTTTTGTGAACATCGAGACCAACAAATGTGTTAAGCTTTCTCATGACCTGCCTCCTTGGTTGTGGCTCTGCGCCGTGGTGATTTCAATTTCCCGCAGCATAACCCACGTTTGCAAGGATGGCAGGTCTTTTTTGTTTCCAACAACTGACAACCATTATGTCTAAAAATCAGGGAATGCGCCCGAATACTTGGAGGTGGTGTGTGATGAGCAGTTATACCAAGAAAATGATGTATATTATAACTGTAGCGTTTGTTTCATCCATTTTGCTTCTGCCTTTCAAAGCATTGGCAACAGATTCTGATAGACGTGACACTCTGATATTATTAGGAAATGAGGATTTGCCTCCCATTTCATATAATGATAACGGAACATCCAAAGGTGTTGCAGTTGATATTGCTAAAGCAATCGGGGAAAAGATTAAAAAAGACATTAAAGTTTTGACGGTAAATTGGGAGCAAGCACAACAGATGCTGCAAAATGGTGAAGCTGACGGACTTCTTCACATCAACCCAAGCCCCGAAAGGGGAAAGCTCTATGACTTCTCAGACCCTCTGCTAAAATCCGAGTTTTCAATGTTCGTTCAAATTACTAACACACGTTTAAGGAATATCAATGATTTAAGGGGAAATGTTGTTGGAGTAGAACCTGGAGGTTATCCGAGCGTTCTGCTTCAAGGACATGAAGATATAACTATCGAAAATATTTATAATTGGAATGATTCCTTTAAAGCATTAAGCACCGGAGAAATAGATGCAATTATTGTGGATAGATGGATTGGAGAATATGAGCTTGCAAGTAGCAAAATATCCAACATAAAGATTGTAGAGCCCCCCATTGAAACCCAGTACTCTAAAATTGCTGTTCGCAAAGGCGATATTGAAACACTGGATTTAATTAACTCCGGTTTGAGGGAAATTACTGATGATGGAACTGTTGATAGAATTATGGAGCAATGGCAAGGGAAAAGAGTGATATACGTAACCGAAGATTATTTTCAGCTTTTTTATCTACGCACCGCCAGTCTCTCTTTATTGCTGGTAGCTTTGGTTGCCATATATTTTGTAAGCAAATATCTAAAGTTAAGTAAAAAGCTTGAGGCTAGCGTAAAAGAGAGAACAGAGGAACTTCGTCATACAAATGAAAAGTTAAGAGCAGCGAATTTGAAGCTTGAATGGATTTCAATGATAGACGGCCTAACCTCAATTGAAAACAGAAGAGCTTTTGACATTGAATATACCAAGACCTGGAAAATAAGTCAGCGGGAAGGAATGCCTCTGGCTCTGATAATGATAGATATTGATCACTTCAAGATCCACAATGATACATATGGTCATCTTTCAGGTGACCATATATTGATAAGAACCGCAGAGGTTATAAAAAATGCGATAAAAAGACCGGGCGATCTTGCAGCGCGTTACGGTGGTGAGGAGTTTGTGGTAATGCTCATGAATACCGCTGCAAAGGGAGCGGCAATAGTCGCCGAAGAAATTCGAACAAGGGTAGAAGGGCTGGGAATAGAAAGCAGGGAAATAAAAAGCGTTATAACAGTCAGTCTGGGCGTAGCATCTGTTGTTCCTGATAGTGAGATGGAGCCTAATGAGCTTATTGATGCTGCTGACAGAGCATTATACAAGGCAAAGGAAGATGGCCGCAACAAAGTCATAGTGGGAGCATTCCGCGATTTTTACGAGAGCCGGTGATTCTGATGTGCGGCATAATTTTCGATAAGCGGAGGCCTTTACGGGCAATTACGGTGACAGTATATTTAACTATCTTGCCCTTGGTTTCGGTCCCCTCTTAGCCGGTCGGAGCAGGCGCTCCAACTCTTCCTCCAGACGTTCCACAAACGATAATTCCCCAAGAGGTCGGCCGCTGCGTTCGTGCTTTTTCAGCAAGGATAGCTCCTCTTCATCCGTCAAAGTCAGAAAACTCTGCCAGTCATTTACCATGTCCAACAACGGTTTGACCTTTACGAGTTGATCGTCTTTGCCGGCAAGATGGGCGGCGGCGCTGCTCCAGCGATACTCTCCGGGAAGGGTGGACATGCCGGCGGCAACGGGATTCATTTCGACATAGCGGGCGGCGGCAAGCAAATAT
>CAZFCG010000060.1:0-22536 GCA_964517595.1 uncultured Geobacter sp.
AGTATTATTTTGTGCTTCTGATACTTTTTTTCAAAGTACGCGAAAGTCTAAAGTCCAGTTCGTAACTATTCAGCATAAAAAATAGAGGCGCCGGCCATGGTATCCGGCGGCAACGGATGTATACTTTAACCCCATCAGCCCCTGCACCTTCATGTCCCAGACGGAAGATAATCCGGCAACAACTCCTTTATAGTGGAAACGGCAATGACACGTATTCTCATCGTGGATGACATCCATGAAAACCGATATCTGATGGAATCGCTTCTGCTTGGCCATAATTTCGACGTCTCTTCCGCCAGTAACGGCGCGGAGGCCCTCGAGATCGCAAGACTGTCGCCTCCTGACCTTATCGTATCGGATATACTGATGCCGGTAATGGACGGATATGCGCTTTGCCGCCAATGCAAATCCGATGCGCGGTTGAATCGGATCCCTTTCATATTCTACACAGCCACATACACGGAACCGGAAGACGAGGAGTTCGCCTTGAGTCTCGGAGCTGATCGCTTCGTCATCAAGCCCCAGGAACCGGAAGAACTGGAGAGGATCATAATGGAGGTCCTGGCGAGCCCCCGCAATGAGCTGTCGGCGGAAATCAAGAGTCTTCCCGGAGAAGCCGACTTCCTGAAGGGATACAACAGGGCGCTGTTCCGAAAGCTTGAGAAAAAGATGTTGGACATGGAGCGCCTGAACCGGACCGTATCACTGGAAATTGCTGAAAGGAAGAAGCTTGAAGAGACGCTTCTCGGATATGAACACAGATTTCAGGTATTTCTCGACGCGTCTCCCGTCGCCGTTGCATGGGCCGACATGCAGGGGAACATCATTTTCCTGAACAAAAGATTCGTGGAACTTTTCGGATATGAAGCAGGCGACATCCCCACTATGAACGCATGGTTCGCCCGCGCCTATCCGGACGTCATAACCCGCTCGCTGATGGCGGGCGCATGGCGCGAGGCAAGGGACTACGTTTCGACGGGATGCCCCCCACCCCGTCCAATCGAGGTCCAGGTGGCTTGCGGGAAGGGCTCGCTCAGGCACGTTTCCGTTGTGGAAGCGGTTATCTCGGATAACCATGTTTCCATGTTCAGTGATCTGACCGCGCGCAAGGATCTGGAAACCCAGCTGATGCGTTCCCAGAAGATGGAATCCATCGGTCAGCTTACCGGTGGGATAGCGCATGACTTCAACAACATCCTGTCGGCAATCATGGGATACGGGCATCTACTGATGACAAAGCTGCCAACGGAAGGCCCTTCCAGGGGATACGTGGAACAGATCCTCCGGGTCTCCGACCATGCCGCGAACCTCACCCGGGGACTGTTCGACTTCAGCAGGAAACAGATGGCGGAGCTTAAGCCGGTAAAGCTGAATACCATCGTCAAAGGCGCTCAGAGTTTCCTGAGCCGTCTCGTAATTGAAAACATCGACCTGAAGATATCCACCTGTCACGAAGAACTGGCGATAATGGCCGACCCCTGCCAGATGGAACAGATCCTCATGAACCTCGTGGCCAATGCCAGGGACGCCATTCATGGAAGCGGCCTTATCACCATAGATACCAGACGGTTCGAACCTGACGATGATTCCATGATCTCTCTCGGACTCGACAAGAAAGGTCCTTATGCCCTCCTTGCCGTCAGCGATACCGGTGAAGGCATGAACGAAGAGACGCTGGAGAATATTTTCGAACCTTTTTTCACTACCAAAGAGGTTGGCAAAGGGACCGGCCTCGGGCTGGCGATAGTCCAAGGTATTGTCAAAAGACATAACGGACGAATCCACGTGCGAAGCGAACCGGGCAAAGGGACCATATTCAGCATCTATTTCCCGGTCCTGGATATTTCAGTCGTGGAGGGAGTATCGAAGAAGAGCTCCAGGCCGGCGGGAGGCACGGAAACAATACTCCTGGCCGAGGACAACGAGGTATCCCGGAAAGCGACAGCCCTGACCCTGCAAAGCATAGGCTACAACGTTCTGGAAGCCGGCGACGGTGAGGAGGCCCTGGTCCTGCTTCAGCGGCACGGAAAAGATATATCACTTCTTATAGTAGATGTAGTGATGCCGAAAAGGAGCGGTTGGGCGGTCCGCGGGGAAGCAGTCAAGGTTAATCCGGATATGAAGGCAATAGTGATGAGCGGGTACCCGGAAGAGGTAGGCAACGCCGACATATCAGACATTGATGGGATCGGATATCTGAGCAAGCCTGTGCCACCATCGATCCTTATCGCCAGGATAAGGGAATTGCTGGATTCGCCGGTGAGGTAAAAAGCAAGGGATGGAACCGTCTACAGCCACCCCTTTTTCTTGAATATGTAGAGGGGCAGTACCGCGGAAAGGACAATGAACACAAGCGCCAGAGGGTACCCGAACCGCCAGTGCACTTCGGGAATCATCTCAAAGTTCATGCCGTAGATACTGGCGATCAGGGTAGGCGGAAGGAAGATAACCGACATCACGGTGAAGATCTTGATGACCTTGCTCTGTTCCATGCTCAGGTGGTTGAGAAAGAGGTTCTGCAGGTAATCGAGGCGTTCAAAATTGAAATTCGCCGAGGTGAGGAGCGAGTTCACGTCCTTCATCATCATGGACAACTCCCTTTTGTGGTTCTCCGGGATGATGGAGCTCTTCAGAAGGGACGAAATGACTCGGTGCTTGTCCGTGAGGTTCTCGCGAAAGGTGATATTGATGTCTTCGTATGATGTTATGTAATCAAGGAACTCGCTGGGCTGGTCAAAGGACTGCGGATCCTTCCGGCCAATGGTGACGATCTCTTTTGACAGGTTTTCGATAAGGTCCGCGTCGATATCCACACGCATGGCGAGGATCCCCGAAAGGACATCGGCACCGTTGTGAAAGGCGCGAGGAGTGAGTCGCAATTTGCGTGAAAATTCAGTGAAAATGCGCAACTCACTGAACCGGATGGTGGCCAGAAACTGCCCTTTGAGGATGAACGATACCGTTTCGTTGCTGATCTTTCCTTCCTCTTTGACGAGAAAAGAGGTGTTTATCCATATGCCGCTCTCGTCTTCCCAATAGCGTGAGCTATATTCTATCTCTTCCGATTCCTGGCGGGTCGGAAGTTCAAGCTTCAGAGATCTTTCTACGGCGATGCTCTCTTCAGGGGTAGGGGATATCATGTCCAGCCAGACCAGGGTGGAGGTATCCAGTGTTTCCAGATGGTCCTGTTCAATGGTGAGAGCCTTGATGACATCTTCCGCGCGAAGGTATGCTTTGATCATGGTAATTCCCGCCCGGGTTGAATCTGTGTGGCCGGCGGGCGAGGTCGCCCGCGGATCGTGCTGAGAGTAACCAAGGAGACGTGAAACGTCAAGATTAAAGAAGGACACCCTTTCCGCCACGATATGTTTTAATATAAAATCATTAATTATAATATACGGGTAGTTGTCAATAACTTGCCAGAATATTTTCTCAACCCCCTTAATCAACATTGGATGCCGGCGCTGCCTTGCATAATCATTTTTCTATAATAAACTGGCATCACAATGTGTTCTGCCTCAAGCCCGCCCAGGCGCCGATATTTCACGAGGGCTTAGATTCGCCTGGAAAGTGAAAGGAGAGATTCATGGCTTCATTAGAAGGAAAGAAGGCACCGGATTTCGAACTTGAAGGAAGTGACGGAAAAAAACATTCATTGCATGATTATTCAGGGCATACTGTCATCATTTACTTCTATCCGAAGGACAATACCCCGGGATGCACTAAAGAGGCATGCGCCTTCCGTGACGTTCACCTGAAACTGCTGGAAACAGGCGCCGTGCTTCTGGGCGTAAGCAAGGACAGCCTCAAGTCCCACGATAAATTCATCCGTGACTTCGGACTCCCCTTCGTGCTTCTTTCCGATCCCGACGCCGAAATGATGAAGGAGTATGGCGCCTTCGGCGAAAAGGTGATGTACGGAAAAAAAACCATGGGCACGATCCGTTCCACGGTGATCATCAATCCCGACGGGATGGTGCTGAAACACTGGCAATCAGTAAAAAAAGCCGAAAGCCATCCCGAAGAGGTTGTGGCCTGGCTCAGGGAACACAGGGCATGAACTCGCCTTCCTCCCCGGACCGCGCTTCATGACCATATTCCTCTGGATCCTTTCATTGGTTCTTGTTGCGGCCGGGATCGCCGGCGCCATACTACCCGCCCTTCCCGGCGTGCCGCTGGTGTTTTTCGGATTGGCTACAGCCGCCTGGATCGACGGGTTCCAGAGGGTGGGCTGGTTGACTCTTGCCTTTCTCGCACTCCTGACGGTCATGTCTCTTCTTATGGATATTCTGGTCTCCGCGAAAGGCGCCCAGCAACTAGGCGCGGGACGCGCGGCTGTGACCGGAGCGTTGATTGGCGCCATAGCGGGATTGTTTTTCGGCCTTCCCGGTCTGATCCTGGGACCCTTCGTCGGCGCTTTCGCCGGAGAGTATCTAGCGAAGAGGGACATGCTCAAGGCGGGAAAAGCCGGTTTCGGCGCATGGATAGGACTGCTGGGAGGCATCGTCCTCAGGCTTTCACTGAGTCTGGCCATGGTGGCCATATTTGCGGCCGCCTATTTCATCGACTGAATCCACCGGCCCGTCACCCAGTTACGTGCCGCGCAAGGGAATCAAGGAACGGATCCATGGGGTGTGCAATATATTCTGGCTACCTGGCGGCGGAAAATGATATAGTATCGCAACCATGAAGAATTCCCGCATAGTCCGGCAGGGCACTTTACCAACAAGGAGGAAGTGTTATGACTGAGAATGTGAATGCAGCAGACAGGCATGGCCACACGCCGCTCATCAATGCGGCAAAGGAAGGAAAGGTCGAACTGGTCGGCGACCTCATTCATCGAGGCGCTGAAGTGGACGCACGGAGCATCAAGGGCAAGACAGCGCTTCATTACGCGGCGGCAAACGGACAGGCGGAGGTGATCAAGACACTTCTGGAAGGCGGGGCAACGGTGGATGTGCGGGATCGCGACGGTCACACACCACTGATGCTGGCTGCCAATTACGGATGCAACGACTGTATCGGATATCTGATAGATTACGGCGCTGATCCCAACGCCAAGACCCTCTGCGGCAACACAGCCCTCACCTACGCGGAAACCAACAACCACCCGGACACCCTTGATTTACTCAAAAAGCTGCAACGATCCAAGACCGCGGCATAGAATTCGGCACGGGGGCGCTTTTGCGCCCCCGATGTCTTTCTACGTACGCCGGAGATAACTCCTCCTGATCCAGGGAAGCCTATTCAC
Organism: uncultured Geobacter sp.; assembly: GCA_964517595.1. Classification (GTDB taxonomy): domain Bacteria; phylum Desulfobacterota; class Desulfuromonadia; order Geobacterales; family Geobacteraceae; genus RPRC01. Next base: position 5,252 of record CAZFCG010000060.1, read on the forward strand.
CCTCGGAGCCCTGAACACACGATTTTTCAATCGTGGCGCATTGACTCCCCCTTACGCAATCCGGCCTTCGGTCCAGTTCCTGGCGTACCGCGCGCAGAAGATCACCCGGAGGTATGGGCTTGTCCATTAGATTCATTCCCGATTCGGGAATAAGTCTCCTGGCAAAGACATCCGCAGTATATCCGCTCATGAAGATGACCCGTATATCCGGCCGCACCTTGCGAATGGTGTCATAGACCTCCCAACCCGTTTTTTTCGGCATTATCACGTCCAGGAGCAAGAGGCTGACGCCATCCGCGTTCTCCATGAATCTTCGTATTGCGTCTTCTCCATTTATCGCATCGATAACCGTATATCCGTTTTCCTGGAGCAGATTCTTCGTCAACACCCTTACCGTATCGTTGTCCTCGGCCACCAGGAGGGTTTCGCTTCCTGACGGATATGACTCGTCACCGTCACTTCGGCTCACATCACAGACAGGCGCGCTGAACTGAGACGTCGCAAGTTTCCTCTCCCGGACATCCTCCCGGATCTCCTCCTCATCAACAATGGGCAGATAGATATTGAAGGTCGTACCCTTGGAGAATTGTGATTCCGCGTCTATACATCCGTTATGCTGCTTGATGATGCCATAGGCTATTGAAAGGCCGAGTCCGGTTCCTTTTCCGACTTCCTTGGTGGTAAAGAAGGGTTCAAAGATACGGTCACGCGTCTTCTGGTCCATGCCGATACCGGTATCTTCTATGGAGATCACTCCATACGGGCCCGGTTGCGCGACTCCGTGCGCATGGTGAAATTGCCTTTCCATCAACACAAGGGAAGTGCTGATTGACAATCTGCCGCCCTTGGGCATCGCGTCCCTGGAATTGGCGGCCATATTCATGAGAACCTGGCTCACAAGCCCGCCGTCGGCCATCACCCACAATGGCGTATCGCTTAATGTCAGGGTCAACTCGATATCTTCCCCCATCATCATGGCAAGCAGCGATTGGGATTTATGTACGATTTCATTGAGGTTAAGCAGGCTCGGATCGATCTTCTGCTTTCTGCCGAATGCAAGGATATCCTTGATGAGGCGGGCTGCTCTTTCGCTGGATGAAATGGTGTTGTCCACGAAGAAAGAAAGGGGATCAGTCGTTTTGATGTTTTTTCTCAACAGGTGGGCATAGCCGAGGATCGCGGTAAGAATGTTGTTGAATTCGTGCGCGATGCCGCCGGCCAGTTGTCCCAGAGCCTCTATCTTCTGAGCCCGGAACAAATGGGTTTCCAGGCGAAGTTTCTCTTCCTCCGCCCTTTTCAGCTCGGTGATGTCCAGGACGACCCCGACCATCCCGGTCGGCTTTCCTTCCCTGTCCGCATAGGCGGCCCTTGAAAACAGTACCCTGCGGTCCGTTCCGTCGGCATGTTTGAGAATAGCCTCATTCGTCCTCACGCCCGTCTCCGCATCCGTCCGCATTTCGGCGCCACCGGTGGTATGCAGGATATCAGCGATATAAAGGTCCATGGCAGATTGCCCTGTCAATTCGTCGTTGGTGCATCCGAAAAAGACCTCGTACGCCTTGTTGCACCCAGCGTAGCGGCCATGAACGTCAGTATAGAATATGGGACTGGGTATCGTGTCCAGGAGGGTGCGATGGAATCTCATCTGGTCCTGCATGGCGGTCTCCGCCTGCCTTCGCTCATCTATTTCCTTTTTCAGCGCGAGATTGGTTTCGGCTATTTCGTGATTCCTCTCCTGGATTGTCCGTCGCAGAAGAAACCCGGATCTGATATGCTGCTCAAAAGTATAGCTCATATAGAGCCCCGTAACCGAGAACGTCGACAGGATAAATGTATTGCTGAACAGCACACTTGAGGGTATGCTCGCATCCCACAGGGCAACAGCCTCATAAAGGAGGAAAATACTCCACGTGAGGGCCGAAGCAGTGACGAACCGTTGCCTGAAATAGAACAGCAGGATGAGGAGCAGACCGGCATAGGACATGTAGTTCCCCGGAGGCGCCGCCTTGATGATCATCATCACCACAACCGCGCCGGCTATGAATCCCGCCGCGAATATTGATATCTGCGCCACTTTTCTGAACAGACCGGCATATGTGAATGCCAGGAGCCCCAGCAAAACAGGACAGACAAGACCATAGCGCAGTGTCCAGGCAAACTCCTTGATATCCGGGATCACCCCGTAATCATGGACTCCGAAAAGCGCGTAGAGGAACACCCCTACTACAAGATCCAGGCGCAGTTGCGGTAGGCTGTTTCTGAAGGAATCCTCCTGGAACTCCTTCTCCAGATGACGGTCTGAAAAGGCAAGGGTAAGGGGATTGTGTTCAGGGATTCTCTTTTGCTGCATAGGATATCCTCTCGACGTCAGAAGGGCATGCGGTACCCGCTTGTTGCTTGACCGGACGGAATGGAGACGAATTGAAAGCAAGTCGGCGGAAGGTAAAATTTGGTGATTTTTTACATAGTTCAATTCAATTAGCAATGGCAAACTATCCTTTTTGCTCCCGCCATGTCAAGTAAATCATGCTCGGACCTCTTCCGCCCCGGCAAGGTCGCCGGCTGCGCAATCAAGGGGCATGATCCGGGAAGGGCCTTTCATGAAAACATACTCCCCCGCACATACACTCATAACGCTATTGGCAATGTTCCTGTCCCTTTGCTTCCCTCTGGAGACCATTGCCTCCGGCATCCGGGTTTCGGATGATTACGAGATAGAGGACTTCAGACTTCTGTCCCAGGATATGAGGCCATATGCTTCATCCTGCTCGGACCAACCGATGACCCCCTCATGCTGGAAACTCCGCCTGTCGGAATTCATGGACAGACATTACGCGCCATGGAAAGAGAGCGCTTCAGCCTCATTCATTGAAGACGCCGCAAAGACAATGCGCGAGCATTCCCGGGCCTCCTGGTACGGAGAAAATCGGCGCAAGACCTCTACCGCCCTACTCCGGCAACTGCTGGCAAACTGCGATCTGGAACACATGCCATCCCTGAACAGGCCGGCCATAGCGGTTTACCCTTCCTCCATGCGCGTCCTTCCTACCACGGCGCCATTGTTCAAGAAAGCAGACGATTTTCCCTTTGACGTTCTTCAGAATGCGGCCGTCAAGATGAACGATCCCCTGAACATCCTCCATGTCTCCCCGGACGGGCTCTGGGTGTTTGCCAGGGGCGCCGACGCAAGCGGCTGGATTGAAGCGAGGGATGTGGCGTTTATCAGCGAAACCCGGGCTTCCGAGTTGATGAAAAAGGACCTGATTGTCGTCGTAAAAGATGAAACGCTATTGCGTGACGCGAAAAACGGCGCCATTGCAAAGGTAAATCTCGGGACACTGCTCCCCTGCGTCTCCGAAGACGACAACTCCTATAAGGTCCTTGCCGCGATCCAGGCGGAAGGGAGGGAAACACGCCTGATCGAAGCGCGCATCCCCACGGATTCTGCCAGGAGGTTTCCTCTGGATTTCAACAAGGGAAATATTGCATTGGTGGGCAATCAACTGCTGGGAAAGCCATACGGATGGGGAGGACTCCGCCACAACAGGGACTGCTCGTCCATGATCCGGGATTTCTACCTCCCCTTCGGCTTCTGGCTCCCGAGGGGCTCCTACAACCAGATACATTCCGGCAGCCCGGTTTCCCTCTCCAAATTGAGTAATTACGAGAAGGAGCGCCTGCTCCTGGAAAAGGGAGTCCCCTTCCTCACAATTGTCTATCTGCGTGGCCACATAATGCTGTACGTGGGAAGCCTTAACGGCAGGCCTCTTGTATTTCATGCATCATGGGGGGTCTCCGTAAAGGATGGAGAAGGAGAAATCTACAAGCATGTAATAGGAAAATCCATCATCAGCACGCTTACCCCCGGTTGGGAGTTGCGCCCCGCGACCGGCACCCTCCTCGACAAGTTGAAGAGCTTTCTGGTCCTGGGAGAATGTCCCCCATGAGATTCCGGCGCATCTGACAAGGATTGGTTCCGACAATAAAATATATGACGGGTTCCGTCGCCATATTCTGGAAATGGAAGAATAAGGAGGTATGCCATGCGCTATGTAAATGCGGAGCGGGTTATTGCCGCCCAGTTCACGACACCCGCGGAAAACCCGCTGGTCACTGATGATACAAGGCTGATGGATATATGGTTTTCAGGGCCGCACGTCAGGAAACATATGTTCAGGAAGGTGAAAAAGGCGGAGCAGGAAGCCTTGGCCTTACGGCTGGAAGAGCGAGGGTTTCTTCGTTGCGGAAACCTTCTCTTCGACCCAGGTGAAGTCTGGTTTGCCGAAATGGAAAGTGAACTTCTGGGAGGTCTGATAACCATAGGTTTCGGAGAAACAGGCAAACCGGTGGAGCTGAAGGTTGACGCGGAAACGATGGCCGCGCTTCGGACCCTTGGACAATCAGTCAGGTAAGCAGACGGGCTGGCCATCCACCGGGAATGCATGTTCTTTCGAGTGCTTGCGAGTCGCGGCGTCATGGAAAATCCAGGCAGACCCGGAACATCCGGCCGCAGACCGGCGCCAGAAATCCGTTGACAGTGCAACGGCAATGGTAGTTTAATAACCTGTCGATGGATGCGACTGTCACGCATCCGTCTCCATTTGAAACTTTTATTCGACATATCAGCATCGCTGGGGGAGTTTCGACTGAGAGTCCGCCGCCGTCGTAAGAAGCGGACAACCCTTTGAACCTGATCCGGATAATGCCGGCGGAGGGAAGCGAAAGCAGCGGGCATAGTACCGCGCTCAGGACCGCTTTCGGCGGTCTTTTTTTATTTCGCCCGCCATGTCAACGCGGATGAAGAGGAAATAATGGAAATAATTGTCAATGGCGAACGGACATCAACTGACGTATGCTCGGTGCTCGGATTGCTCAGTCAGCTGGGCATAGACCCGAGACGCGTGGCAATTGAACTGAATCTGGAGATTCTGCCGAAGACGGACTACGGGACAACATCCCTGAGGGACGGCGACAAGATCGAAATCGTCCAGTTCGTTGGCGGCGGGTAACGGGAAAGGAGATAGTACATGCCGGAAATGACTGATAAACTGGTTATCGCGGGCAGGGAGTTTTCTTCCAGGCTCATGGTGGGAACGGGCAAGTACTCGAATTTCGAGCAGACGGCCAAAGCAATCGAGGCCTCGGGAGCGGAGATTGTCACTGTAGCGGTTCGCCGCGTAAACATCTCGGACAGGAGCAAAGAGTCTCTGCTGGATTATATCGATCCGAAAAAGTACACCCTTCTTCCCAACACAGCGGGATGCTATACGGCGGATGACGCCGTGCGGACCTGTCGGCTGGCCCGGGAGGCAGGCCTGTCCGACTTCGTGAAACTCGAGGTACTGGGAGACGATAAGACGCTGTTCCCCGATAACGAAGAACTGTTGAAGGCCGCGAAGATCCTCGTGAAGGAAGGCTTTACTGTTCTGCCATATACCAGCGATGACCCGATCATCTGCAGGAAGCTGGAAGACCTGGGCTGCGCGGCGGTGATGCCGCTGGGGGCGCACATCGGCAGCGGTCTCGGCATAAGAAACCCCTACAACATCCGCATAATCATGGAGAACGTCAAAGTCCCGGTAATAGTAGACGCCGGGGTCGGCACCGCTTCCGACGCGGCCATCGCCATGGAACTGGGGTGTGACGGCGTCCTCATGAATACCGGCATAGCCGGGGCAAAGGACCCCATAGCCATGGCCGAGGCCATGAAACTGGCGGTTATTGCCGGACGTCTCGCCTTCAAGGCTGGAAGGATTCCGAGAAAACTGTACGCCACCGCCTCAAGCCCCATAGAAGGTCTGGTGGAATAGAGCCGGACGCAAGTCTTTCATAAAGATGCGGCAGGGTCCGAGTCCATGGTAATTTCGCAAAAGCCGGGGATTGACTTCACCCTCTACCTGATAACCGATCGAAAACAGACGCGGGCGGGGAACCTCCGCGCCGCGGTGGAAGCGGCTCTACGGGGCGGTGTTCGAGCCGTGCAGCTCAGGGAAAAGGACCTCTCAAGCCGGGAACTTTTGAACCTGGCCGGCAGAATGAGGGAGCTCACCGCTGGCTATGGCGCCGGGCTTTTCATCAATGATCGCCTCGATGTCGCCATGGCGGTGGAAGCGGACGGTGTCCACCTGGGAGAGGAGAGCATTCCGGCGGACCGGGCAAGGGATGTCGCCGGTGACAGACTGCTCATCGGCGTCTCATGCCACAGCCTGGAAAAGTCGGTGAGCGCCCGAAAGGCAGGAGCTGATTTCATCACCTTCAGCCCCATCTTCTTTACTCCCTCGAAGGCTCAATATGGAGAACCCCAGGGGATTGAACGTCTGGAGGAAGTATGCGAAGCGGTGGATATCCCGGTATTCGCCCTTGGCGGAATCAAGAAGGACAAGGTTCGGACGGTCATCCAGCGGGGTGCGGCCGGCATTGCACTTATCTCGGCGATACTGGCGGAAAAAGACCCGGAACGCGCAGCGGTTGAGATGCTGGCGTTATTGAAGGAATGCTTGCGACAAAAGGACAAAGGCTGAAGCAAAAGGAGAGAAGGCGCGTCGGCGGTAATCCCCATCCCTTACACCCCGGCCATCCCCGATTATCTAATGGACACCAACCTCATTCATCCGGAACTCCGCTTCAACTCTTACGGTTCACACCTGCGCCGGCGCTTCGGATGCCGAATCAGCAAGGTCAATGTGGACGGGGGATTCACCTGTCCGAACCGCGACGGTACCCGAGGGACCGGGGGCTGCATCTACTGCGACAATCGCTCTTTCTCGCCCGGCGGCGCAAGCCAGTCGATCCGGCTTGAAGATCAGATTGCCAACGGAATGGCCTGTCATCGGGCCCGGCTCGGCAGCGAAAAATTCATCGTCTATTTCCAGAAGTACTCCAACACCTATGCGCCGGTGGAAAAGCTCCGGGAACTCTACTATCGGGCGTTGGCCCAACCGGACGTGGTCGGAATTTCCGTGGGAACGAGGCCGGACTGCCTAAGCAAAGGGTCTCTTGAACTGCTGCGCGAGATCGCCAGGGATCGTTATGTCTGCCTGGAACTGGGACTCCAGTTCATGGACGACCGCATTCTGAAGAAGATCAACCGGGGACACTCTCTCGCCGAATACCTGGATGCCCTGGATCGGGCCTCGGGGCTCGGGTTCGAGATATGCACCCACCTCATATACGGATTCCCGGGACAGAACCGTGACGATTTCCTGGCTACCGCGGAAACCATCTCCACCCTCCCGGTGGATTCCCTGAAGATTCACCAGCTTCATGCCGTGCGCGGAACGAAACTCGCCGACATGTACGAGCGGGGAGAGTTTGTCCCCATAAGCCACGACGAATATGTCAGCGCCGTGTGTGATTTCCTGGAAAGGACACCGCCCCGAGTCACCATCCAGCGGCTTTACGGTTCCGCACCACTTGCCATCCGTGTCGCCCCGAACTGGAACCTGAAAAACAATTCCATGTGGTACTCCGTCGTGCACGAACTGAAGAGACGCGGAACCTGGCAGGGGCGCCGATTCATGGAAGAGAGAAAAGCGGCGGGAGGCGGCGGGCCGTCCTTCTGACACACCGCCCATGACGGGGATTACTCCGTCGGAGCGGCGTCACCGGCGGGCTTCTTGCCGCGGGGGCCCCGGCGGCGCTTTTTCTTCACTTCTCCCTCCGGTCCGGTCACTCCTTCGCCAACCAAGGGAGAGGATGGAGAAGCGCTTGACGGTCCGGCGACGCTCTTCTGCCTCGTTTTCACGCCCCTTTCCTTGCCCCGCCTCCCCTTTTCTCCGGATTTGGTTATCTTCTCTCTGGTAACGGGCTTCGCCCGGACGTAATCAGTAACCAGCAGATCGTCATCGGCCCATTCCACCGGAATCTTCTGCTTTGAAAACTCCTCAATCGCCTCGAGGTGAAACGCGCCGTTCTCGTCAGCCAGCGAGATGGCTTTTCCTTCTGCCCCGGCCCTGGCGGTGCGTCCTATGCGATGGACGTAGTCTTCCGCATCCTGGGGGAGGTCGTAGTTTATGACGTGGGTAACTCCATCGATGTGCAGGCCGCGCGACGCTACGTCCGTGGCTATGAGGATGGGCAGCCTCCCTTCCTTGAAGTCCTCCAGGATGCGGAGCCTCCGCTTCTGGTCCACATCGCCGGAGATCACCCTGCACGGGAAACCATTGGCGTTCAAACGGTCGCGCAGAAATTCCGTTTCCCGCTTGGTATTAACGAAGATCATGGTCCTGACCATCCCCTCCCGGCGCAAAAGTCCCAGAAGAAGGGGAAACTTCTCCTTGCTGGCCACATGATAAAGGACCTGCTCCACCCGCTCCGCGGTCATCTTCTCCGGGGTGGCGGAGACCTTTTCCGGCAGGTTCATGAATTCGTAGGCCAGTTCCATCACCCTCTGGTTGAGGGTGGCGGAAAACATCATGTTCTGCCTCTTGTCAAAGGGGGGGAGGCGTCGAAGGATAAAGCGGAGGTCCGAGATGAAACCCATGTCGAACATTCGATCCGCCTCGTCGATAACCAGCGCCTCGATCCGCTTCAGGGTGTAAACCTTCTGCTTAAGGTAATCAATTAGTCTTCCCGGGGTGCCGATGATGATGTCAGCACCCTCCTTGAGGGCGTTGCGCTGCTTCTGGTAATCTACACCTCCGTAGATCGCCTGGATAGTGAAGCCGGTATGGGCGCCCAGGAGGTGCGCGTCCTTCTCAATCTGCACCACCAGTTCACGTGTGGGCGCCAGGATTAGTGCCCGGGGATACCTCTCCCCCGGGGAGACGGGAAAGGCAAGCAGGCGGGTAAAGAGGGTAAGGAGGAAAGCGGCAGTCTTGCCGGTGCCTGTCTGCGCCTGACCTGCCACGTCCTTGCCGGAGAGGGCGATGGGGAGCGTCTTTTCCTGTATCGGGGTACAGTCGATGAATCCGGCGTCCTCGATGCCCTTCAGCACCTGTTCCGGAAGATTCAATTCGGTAAATCTCATGTTCGGTAATCCTTTTTATCGTTATTTCAATGGGATAGCTATAGCACAGCCGACGAGCAATGGCAAGGAAGAGAGTGCGTTTCCGCTGGCAAGGCCAACAATACGCTTTTCTGCCTCGATTCACCGTGCTAGAGTAGAAAAATTTTTCAGATAGGGGAAAAATGAATGCAGTCTTTCATCCACATCGAATCGCCCAACTACCTGCGGGCGGAAGACCTGGATAAACCAGCCGACTGGGCCGGCATTTTTGGCAACGGCAACCCTCTTGCCCTCGAGATCGGTTGCGGCATCGGCGATTTCATCGCCCTCATGGCCGCTGAACGGCCTGAAACAAATTTCATCGCCATCGATTTCTACAACAAGGGGTGCTACAAGACCTGCCGCAGGATAGACGTCCGAGGCCTCCGAAACGTGCGCGTCCTGCGGGAAGAGGCCAGGCAGTTCATCACGGAACACATCCCGCGTGCATCCCTGACGGCGGTCTACATCAACTGTCCCGATCCCTGGCCAAAGAAAAAGCACCGCAAGCGGCGACTGGTGAACCGCCAGTTCATGGAATTCCTGCGGGGCTACCTCTCAGCGGAAGCGGACTTCTTTTTTGCAACCGACTTCGACGATTACGGCAGAGACGTTGCCGGCTTGATGACAGGACTGGAAGGATTCGAAAACCGCCTGGCCCCGGACCTCTACAGGCATGAAATGGAAGGGTACCACCTGTCGAAATACATGAGAAAATTCATGGCCGAAGGAAAGAATATCTACTTCGTCCACTACCGGAAAACCGAAGGGTAGCAAGCAGGCCCCAGCGGCCGGCCCATCACCATCCACCGCTTTTAACTTTACACTTTTCACTTTTTACTTTTCACTTTTTACTTTTTACTTTTCACTTTTCACTCATCACTCATCACGAGCCTCTAAAGGAGATTCCCCCATGCGCGCATATCTGACCGCCCACCTGCCCGGCGTCGGCGGGGTCATCAAGGAAGCGCCCGAAGACTTCCAGGTAACGGAGATCCCCCTCTATCAGCCATCAGGCGAGGGAGAACACATCTACGCGGAGATAGAAAAAAAAGGCGTAACCACACTGGAGGCCATCCGCCGCATCTCCCGCGGCCTCGGCATACAGGAGCGGGACGTGGGCTATGCGGGGATGAAGGATGCACGGGGCATCACCCGTCAAACCCTTTCCCTCCCCCGCGTCGACCCCGACATCCTGCTGTCCCTCTCCCTCCCCGGCATCCGTGTCCTTTCCGCAGCACGTCACCGGAACAAGCTGAAGACGGGACATCTGGCAGGCAACGGATTTACCATTCGCATACGCGATGTGGACAGTTCCGCCCTGAAAAAATGTGACGTCATTCTAGAAATCCTGTCAAGAAAGGGCGTACCAAACTATTTCGGAGAGCAGCGTTACGGTGGATTGCACAACTCCCATCTTATCGGTCGCGCCCTGCTGAGCGGAGATTTCAGAGCCACCGTGGACGCCATCATGGGCGATCCGCAAGTGATTCGCGACGAAGGATGGAGAAAGGCCGTGGAGGCATATCACCGGGGAGACATTGCCGAAAGCCTGGAAATCTTCCCTGGCCACTGCCGGACGGAACGGGAGATATTGAAGCGCCTGGAAAAGCGGCCGGAACATTTCGAGAGGGCGCTTGACGCTGTATCTCCCAGGCTGAAGAGGCTTTACCTTTCCGCCTGCCAATCCTCTCTTTTCGACAGGGTTCTGGAAAAGAGGCTTGATCGCATCGATACGGTGGAAGAGGGGGATCTGGCCTTCCGCCACGACAACGGCGCCTGTTTTGTCGTAAGGGACCGAGAGGAGGAACGTCAGCGCGCCGAAGATTTCCAGATTTCGCCCACCGGGCCCATGTTCGGCTGCAAGATGAAGCTCCCGGAAGGAAGGCCACTGGAGATGGAGGAAGGCATATTGTCGGAAGAAGGGCTCGCCCTTTCCTCATTCAACCTGCCGGGTCCGCTCAGGATGGAGGGAGAGCGGCGACCCCTGCGCGTCCCTCTCCGGAACCTATCCAGCTCCATTGACAATGAAGGACTCGTCTTGGCCTTTTCCCTTCCAAAAGGCGCATACGCCACGTCGGTTCTCCGGGAGATTATGAAGCCTGAAATTCCATCTTGACAATATTAGAACAATATTCTATCTATGTATAAAATAATCTTATTCAATCAGCAGGAAGGTTTTTGCCTTCCCGACAATGAAAATGGTTTTCACAGACTCCCGCTGCTTGCCTTCCGATAAAACAGCGGGTTTTTTGATTTACATATTAAAGCACACGCATTTGAATATTTACATATCAGCAAGATCTTTCGCCCAACAAGGACCCCAGACGCTCCCGGCCCTACCCCCCCTGGCTTCCAGCAACGGGCGAAAACAGACTTCCGCAAAAAGGGCAGAGCGTAATGGCAAAGAAAGAAAAATCCGATTATCTCATCCAGTCGGTTTCCCACGCGCTGGATCTGCTGGAGCAGTTCCACGAGGAAGTTGACGAACTGGGCGTGACAGAGTTGAGTAAACGCCTGAATCTACACAAAAACAACGTCTTCCGACTCCTGGCAACCCTTGAGTCCAGAGGATACATCGAACAGAATAAGGTAACCGAAAACTACCGGCTCGGCCTGAAGACCCTGGAAATGGGACAGACTTTCGTGAAACAGATGGGACTTCTCCGTCAGTCCCGGCCGGTTCTGGAAGAGATGGTGCGGGAGTGCAACGAGACGTCCTATGTGGCCATACTGAAGGATTTCTTCATCATATACCTTGACGTGGTGGAAACAGACCTTACCGTGCGCGTGGTTCCAAGGGTAGGATCAAGGCTGCCGGCCTATTGCACTGCCGCCGGCAAGGTACAGATCGCCTATCTGAACGAGGAAGAGATTGAAGAATATATTCCCGCCAAAGAACTGAAGGCGTATACCCCCAGCACCATCACCGATCGCGATGAATTAATCAGGAGTCTGCGAACGGTGGCGGAAAACGGTTACGCCATCGACGACGAAGAACTGGATGTGGGCGTCAGGTGCGTCAGCGCCCCCATACGGGATTACACGCGGAGGATTGTAGGCGCTGTCAGCATCTCCGGCCCTTCCATGAGGCTTTCACTGGAGCGGATTGAAAAGGAACTGATTCCACTGGTAAAGAAAGCGGCGGAAAACATCTCCTTCAAGCTCGGTTTCCATAAATAAGTTTCCATCCGGAGTTTCCGGATGGAAACCTCTTATCCGGCGTCAGCCTGCCCCAGACGTTCAAGCAGCCTTTCCCATTCACCCCTGACAATGCCTTCGGTTTCCAGCGGCGTGCCGCTGTTGTCTATAACCACGTTGCCCCGAGCGGCCTTTTCCTCCAGCGGCATCTGGGATGCGATCCTTAACATTGCCTCCTCGCGGCTGATTCCGTCACGCTTCATCAGTCGGTCAATCTCCTTCTCACTCTCTACGGAGACAACCCAAATCTCATCCATCATGGATTCAAGACCCGCCTCAAACAACAGGGGAACAACGTAAAAAACCGCCCGGCACCCTTTCCTCTCCTCTTCGGCAATACTCCGTTCCGCCAGTTCCGCCACTGCCGGGTGGACTATCGCCTCCAGTTTCCGGCGGGCCGCTTCGTCGGAAAAAACAATCTTCCCCAACGCCTTCCTGTCGAGAGCCCCGCCCTGCAGCAGAACACCTTCGCCGAACTCCCGCGCCACGGCGTCGTATGCCGGTTCTCCAGGCGCCACAACCCGACGCGCCAGAACATCCGCATCAATAATAACTGCGCCCAAGGATGAAAGTATCCCGGCAACGAAACTCTTGCCGGAAGCGATGCCGCCGGTCAGTCCGATTATCTTCATATTCAGAATCTCCAGCCGTCCGGCGCCTTCCCTTAGGAACTGTAAACAAATAACATGGGCATCTTGCATCTCATCTTCAGGTCATCTTTGACCGAACATCAATCACCAAATCCTCAACGTAGCCCTGCTACGTCTGCGGTTTGGTTCAATCAGTTCAGCCAAATCTGAACGCAATTTTGACCATGCTATTCATTTACAGTTCCTTAGAGAAAAACCCCCGAATCAATGAAATCGGGGGTTTTCGCGGAAACGAACAACAAAACTGACTCGCGCCGGGCAAGGAATCAGAGGCCCAGTTCAAGTTGCCTCCACTCTTCCTTAACAGGCTTCGGACCGGGATAGTAGCGGGGACAACTGGCAATCACCGCCGAAGGGGACTGCTTGCAGTGCCTCCGGCACGAAAGGCAGAGCCTGTTTGCCTCGGGTCGCTGTTTCATCGGAGTCTTAACCTATCTTTCTCAGCCAGCCGAATCTGTCGGGAACCTTGCCATACTGGATCCCCGTAAGCGTATCATAAAGCTTTCGGGTAAGGCTTCCCACTCCTCCATCACCCACGGTCAGGCTCTCATCCCGGTAGCCAAGGGTTCCAACAGGGGTGATTACCGCGGCTGTACCGCTTCCGAAGGCTTCCTTGACCTTGCCGCTACGGATATCCGAGACAAGCTGATTGATCTCGATAGGACGCTCTTCCACCCTGAAGCCCAGTGAGTCAGCCAGACAGATTACGGAATCCCGGGTCACGCCGTTGAGTATGGAACCGGCAAGGGGCGCCGTAACGACACAGTCCTCATACGCAAAGAACATGTTCATGGCGCCGACCTCTTCAACATACCTGTGATGAACGCCATCCAGCCAGAGAACCTGGTGGAAGCCCTTCTTCTTGGCCTCGACGCCGGCGATCAGGGACGAGGCGTAGTTACCTCCGGTCTTGGCCTCACCAGTCCCGCCGGGCGTGGCCCGTACATATCGATCTTCCACGAGGATCTTCACCGGATTGAATCCGGATGCGTAGTAGGCGCCCACCGGAGAAAGAATGACGAAATAGTAGAAGTGATCCGATGACTTGACCCCCAGGACAGGCTCAACCGCAATCATTGCCGGCCGGATATAGAGAGAGGTCCCCACCGCGGTCGGTATCCAGTCCTTTTCCATCTCGACCAGCCGCATGATGCTTTCCACGAAAAACTCTTCCGGGATACGGGGCATGCAGAGACGGTCGGCCGAAAGATTGAAGCGGCGCGCATTCATCTCGGGACGGAACAGGGTAACAGTGCCGTCGGGCCATTTGTACGCCTTGAGGCCCTCGAATATTTCCTGGGCGTAGTGAAAAACGAGACAGGACGGGTCAAGGACAAAGGGTTCATAGGGCTTGATCCTGGCGTCAAACCATCCCCTGTCGCCCTTCCATTCCACCAGAAGCATCCGGTCCGTGAAGATTTTTCCAAAACCGAGCGCCGATTCATCCAAGGCGCCGATCCTCTTGCTCTCTCCCGGCAAAGGGAGAATCGTGATTTCCATGCCTGAAACCTCCCGTATGAAGCTCAGTCAGCCTTCCAGCCTTTTTTAATTAGCTAATCGTGTAACACAGAAGCCTCTGGCGGGCAAGATTTTTTCAATCTCCCTTTTTGTTGAGCGCTCAGTGGGTATACGTGAATTCTCTATGAATTTAAAAGGTATTAGCCTCTTGGCAGTCAATAGTTGTCCACCTGAACTTTTTTAGTCTCGTTAAAAATATCGAGACGGCAACCACTTCCGTCATTACATTCAGGCACCCGGGATAGTGAGTTGAAAACATCTCATTTTTCCAGTTGAAACAGAAATGGTTTCCTGATATATTTTTAGCACTCGTTGATGGTGAGTGCTAATACACATTGACACCGGTTTCAGGGGTGTTTCCTATATAAAAGGAGGTACGAAACATGACAACAGCTCTGCCCGTCATTTCCGACAGCATGAACCTGTACCTAGCCGAGATCCGCCGTTTTCCGATCCTGACAGCCGAAGAGGAGTATCGTCTCGCGGTGAAGTTTTACGAAGAAAAAGACCTGGAAGCCGCCCATACGCTGATCACTTCCAACCTGCGCTTTGTGGTGAAGATTGCCAACGAGTACCGCGCATACGGAATGAAGATGATTGATATCATCCAGGAAGGCAACGTAGGCCTCATGATGGCCGTTCGCAAATTCAATCCGTACAAGGGATTCCGCCTCATATCCTATGCGGTGTGGTGGATACGGGCCTACATCCAGAACTACATCATCTCGGCATGGAGCCTTCTCAAAATCGGCACGACCCAGGCCCAGCGCAAGCTGTTTTTCAAGCTGAACCAGGCTAAGAACGCCATACGGAACATGATAGGAGAAGACGATGTGCCTTCCGCCTCCCTTTCCCTGGATGTGAAGGAGTCAGAATTCGTGGAGATGGAACAACGCCTGCGCGGTGACTATTCCCTGGATTCGGAAATCCCCTCGGGTGATGGCTATACCATGCTGGAAGGGCTGGCGGACGACAGGATGAACCAGGAAGAGGTCCTTGCCGAACGCCAGGAGGCGGCGATTCTGGAAAAGGAGGTCTCCCAGGCGCTGACCCGACTGAACGAAAAGGAACGCTATGTCATAGAGCGCCGGGTATCCGCCGAGGACCCCATGACGCTCCAGCAAATAGCGGATCACTTTTCCATATCCCGAGAGCGGGTCAGGCAGATAGAAGAAGGCGCTCTCAGGAAAATGAAGACCCTCCTCATGCCCGTGGTAACTGGGGCGCCGGCCGCTCTCCCCGCTCGGGCCTGATCCTGATCACCTGATTATTTCAGCCCCGTCGCTTCACAATGACGGGGCTTTTTCATACCCGGGATCGGAGTCGAAACCATGCTTACCGCTGAACAGCAGGAAAGATATTCCCGCCAGATACTCCTGGATGAAATAGGCTGCGCCGGGCAGGAAAGGCTCCTTAACGGCAGGGTACTGATCATCGGCGCCGGCGGCCTCGGTTCGCCAGCGGCCCTCTACCTGGCCGCGGCCGGAGTCGGGACCATCGGCATCGCCGACGGCGACGAAGTGGAGCTCTCCAACCTGCAGCGCCAGATCCTTCACTTCACTCCGGACATCGGCGCCTCAAAAGTTTCCTCCGCCAGGAAGAAGATGACGGCGCTGAATCCGAATGTAATGGTCGTATCTCACCAGACATCCGTAAACGGCGAAAACATAGAGGAAATCATCAAGGGGTACGATTTCGTGGTGGACGCCACCGACAATTTTCCCAGCCGTTTCCTCATCAACGACACCTGCGTCCGCCTGGGCATCCCCTATTCCCACGGCGGTGTGCTCCGATTTTTCGGGCAGACCATCACCGTCCTGCCCCATTCCTCACCCTGCTATCGCTGCATCTTTCCCGAGCCGCCGCCGGACGAGGTTGCTTCGGCATGCTGCCGTGACGGAATCCTGGGGGTCGCCCCCGGAGTCATCGGCTCAATCCAGGCTACCGAGGCCATCAAGTACCTGACAGGCATCGGTGAAATGCTTACGGGACGTCTGCTCACCTTCGATGCGCTGCGGATGCGTTTCCGAGAAGTGCCCGTGAGTAAAAACCCCAGATGTCCGGCCTGCGCCGGGTAACTAGCCGGACTCCGCTCTCCTTGCCGCACACGTGACAGACATTGTGCGGCATCCATCCTCCAGCTGTTTCCCCGCCAACTTCAATCCTTAATCTATTCCTATTCTTCCGAATTATTTCTCAATCCAAATCTGATCCGCCATCCCAACCGAATGGCGAACAGAAAGCACATTATCCATGCATCCCGGACAAACACGGTAGGGTTATTCATTACGGAACCAGTGATGGACGGAAAATTGATTATACATTTTGTATTAACACGTGATATTAATACATTTCATATTTTTACTGGTTACGCGGAAGATTGGCGCCATCAAACGCAACTCTCACGGAGGAAAAAATCATGATCGGATCCGTTATCGCGAAGAAGAATGTCAGGGTAGCTCTCGAAGCGCTTAATCGGCGAGATGTGACCGCTTTCCTGAAAGATTGGGCGGAAGATGCGGTATGGAACTATCCTGGCGATCTGCCAGTCGGCGGCAGGTTCGTGGGGAAGAAGGCAATCAAGGGCTGGTTCGAGAACCTGATGCTGCAGATGCCCCAGCTGAAGTTCACCGTTCACAGCGTCAACGTTTCCAATATTTTCGATCTGGTCGGAAACAATACGGCGGCGGCCCACTGGGAAGTGGACTTCACCAACAGGGATGGATACCAACTCCAGTACAGCGGTGTGGCCGTCCTCAGCATCAAAGGAGGGAAGGTCATCGAGGGAACGGATTTTCTGTTCGCCATGGACGAGCGGATTGGCCGTCTGTGGGGAGATTCAAAGCCTGAAGCATAACCGGTTGTAACCAATCAACCTAGATTCGGCAGTTGGAGGCATCCTTCGTTCTCTCCGATTGCCGTCTTTCGGC
>CAZFCG010000061.1:0-22442 GCA_964517595.1 uncultured Geobacter sp.
GGTTAAAAACACATTCTCCGGAACGGGTTATGGTTATGCGGGAAAAACCGTCAACGATCTTGAAATCAATGGCTTCTATCCTCGCCGGCACCTTTGACAGGCTCGAGGCAACAGGTCTAGAAGGAAGCGCTTTGACACCGGCAGCAAGATGTTCACTCTTCGTCCGCGATTTTGAGGACATTGCCACAGAGAGACCATGGGCGGATTTTTCCACTGAGAATCCAGGAAAAACCGGTCTTCTGGAATCAAACACTATCCTTACCTTATCCGGATGGTGACCAATCCTCGCGGTCTCAACACCGAATCGTTTTATTTGCATGAAAGATTTCGAGACAGCGCTTTTCACGCCGTATATGTCAACAACCAGACGCTGGGGCCTGTTCAATTTAAAATACTTGAACCTGTCGACATGGCCATCAGCCTTGATTTCTATTCCAGACTCACCGGCTTCAATACCGGTCACATAAACAGCTGAGTTCCGCGATACCGTTTTAGAAGGGCCAATATCAGTTGGGGGGAGGACGGCGCTTTCATTGGATTGGGTAACCGGCGCGGCGGGAGTCGAAGGCTCCTTGTCGGACGTTGCCACGTCCACTGGGGCAGCAACCGCAATGTTTTCAGCGGCCTGATCGGAGGTAATCGATTGTTTCGGTTCCGATACAATCAAAAGCTTGTGAGGATCTTTGGGATCAACACTGATGGAAAAAGCCAGTTCATCAGGTGTTTCGATTGTAACACGCGTAAGTGAACCGGAAGAGAGGTCGCTTTTCGCGATGGTAACCTTTTTAACCGGCGATGATTCGGGAGTCTTTGGCTCTGAAACCTGACCGATATCAGTCTGGGAAAGGTCAATTACAGTTCGAAAAGGATCTTTCAGCTGGTAGTGTGTGTACGTCAGAGGTTTGTCAGCGGTAATCTCAAGCCTTGCGGTATTCTGATCTCCTGACACAGATATGCCCAGAAGCGTCGCCGTCTCGGAAGAAACCGGCGAATCCTCCTTTACGGAATAGGAGGTCTGCGCACAGCCCGACACCATAAACAGGCAGATGACCACCAGGATCTTGATACCGTCGATTGCAGTGAATGCTCTCATCCGTAAATCTCCTTATTCTTTCTTTGGCAAAGTCATTCGAACTGTCTTCTTAATCAATTTTCCACTCTCGTCTCGATATTGCTCATATACTTCAATGGCTGTTGGCGTGATTTTTGTTATACGCCCGTTATTTCTCCCTATATCCATTCCTGCCTTTACAACGTATGGTTTTCCGGACGGGTCAACGATCATCGCACTGTTCTGCCTCATGCCGACGATAATACCGGAAACCTTAAACTGCGCCACGTCGTAATTGAGTATGGGGAGAGCCTGACCAAGTCGATTCCTTCTGACAACAGGCGACGCCTTCTTCTCCTCTATGAATGGCTTGAACGGATCTTTCTGGTTTCCGAATTCAAAACCACCGGCAACAGCCGGCGCTGCCCGTCCGGAGGTAGCCTGTTGCTGTACAGGCAGAGGCGTATTTTTCTTTTGATCGGAAGCTTTTGAGACTGGAGGCTTGGATTCTTGCGAAGGCGCCGGTTCCTGCTTTTTCCCGCAACCGGAAAGAAGAAGCGCCGACAATACGACAAAAGCAAGGGGATAAAGAATTCTTTTTGAATGTCTTATCATCATTTTTTATCTTTCTTGGCTTTTTGGTCTTTGTTCTCCGCCTTCTCTTTCTCATCCAGGAAGCGAAAGGTTGTTGCGAGACAACTCACCTTCATGATGTTTCTGTCACCAGCTTTTTTGATATCTGAAAAGTTCACATTGCTGATATTGACTATCCGGGGTAGATTCGCGACGGAGCTGAAAAAATTACCGACACTTTCAAATGAACCCAAGACCGTAATATCTACGGGCACAGCCGCATAGAAATCCTTTTTCTCTTCAGCTTTAGGTCGAAACAGCAGGAAATCCAGGCCCGATTTCTTACCACCGTCCGTAACACTCGTCAGCAAGGCGGGTATTTCCTTCTGGTTCGGCAATTCCGTAAGGGCGGCCTGGAGCGCGGTGTTTAGACGTTCATACTCTTTTATAAGAGATGGAAGATTGGCCGCTGCTTTACGATCAGCCTCTAGTTGAGTCTTCAAGGTCCCCAGTTTTTCTTCAGCCGCCTTCAAGTCATTGTACTTAGGTCTGATCAGAAAAAAGACCATTGCGGCCACTACAGCAACAAGAAGCAAAATCAGAAGGACAACCTTTTGTTTGTTCGGAAGCTTAGCAATCTTTTCAATCCCAAGATTCATGGCATTTCCTTGTCGCTTTTCTGATGTTCTAACCTGACTGATAAATTACTTTTTCTGTTCCAGATTGAATCTCAATTCAAATTTCTTCAGCTTTAATCCAGACATTTCGGTTTGTTCGGATACGATCAACTCAACCTTTTCATAATCCGCGCTTGACTCGATATTTTTCATAAAGGATGCGATTAATTCCTCAGTAAAGGCTACGCCGTTTATGGTGATTGCCGTCCCGCTCTCGGCATATTTCGTCAGCCAGAGTTTTTCCGGTGTTGCCTGACTGAGGGCCTGGAGTCGGCGTACCGGTCCGGATTTTTCATTGCGCAGATTAGTCAGCACATCCAGCTTCTTCTGTACATCATCTTTCAACTTCTTCAGGTCCTTAATCTTGCCGATCTTCTTTTTCAAGTCGGCGATTTCCTGCTCGGACCTGGAAATCTCCTCATTTGTGGAGGTTATCTTCATCAGGAGATAAGAGTAGGCAAGAAATCCCAAAAGCAGCACGACCGCCAGAGAACCCAACAGAACTATCAAATGTTGCCTGGCTGCTACTTTTCTCTTGGCCGCCCTGACTGGTAACAGATTTATCCGTATCATTTATCCCCCAACCTCCTCATCGCTAACCCAGCGGCAACCGCCACAAAGGGTGCTATTTCCTGAAGGTATTCCGGGTCAAACTCTTTTTCATTGTACTTGATGTTCTTGAGAGGATTCAGCA
This sequence comes from uncultured Geobacter sp., assembly GCA_964517595.1. GTDB lineage: Bacteria > Desulfobacterota > Desulfuromonadia > Geobacterales > Geobacteraceae > RPRC01. Next base: position 2,996 of record CAZFCG010000061.1, read on the forward strand.
ATTCAACGGGAAGGCCCAATCTATGTGTAAGTGTTTCCAAGAGCATTGAAACCTTGGAACCGCCACCGCTAAGATAAATCCTGCTGATTTTGTTCTCTTCGGCTGTAGAATTATAAAAATCCAGGGAACGCTGAATCTCCTGGGCAATGGTCTCATTCATGCGGGAAATCGTGTCTTTCAGGCGCTCGGCATCCGGATAGTCGCCGGTCAGCTTGCAGCGTTCGGCATCCTGGCTGTTGAGGGAAAACTGCCTCTGGATCTCCTCTGTATACAGATTGCCACCCATTTGCACATCACGGGTAAAAAGGGATCCGCCACCTTTTACCACATTCAGATTCATTATACTTGCGCCGATGTTTATCAATGCGACGACTTCGTTATCCGATGGAGAGTAGTTTCTTTCATAGACGTTCTGAACGGCAAAGGAATCAACATCAATCACAACAAGCTTGAGACCGGCTTCATTGAATACGGCGACATATTCATTTATTATCTCTTTCTTACTGGCAACAAGAAGAATCGTCATCTTGTCGGATGATGAAAGATCGCTTTCAAGGATTTCGAAGTCAAGATTGACATCATTGATATCAAAGGGTATGTACTGTTCCGCCTCCCAGGCAATCTGGTCCTCAAGTTCTTCCGGTGTCATGGCGGGCAAGGATATCTTTCGGATAATAACCGAATTGCCGGAAATGGAACAGACGGCCTCCTTTGCCTTCGTTCCAAGGCTTTTCGTAATATCTTTGATAGTCTCGACAATGGAGGTAGTGTCCATCAGGCTGTTATCGACAATCGCGTCACTGGGAAGCGGCAGAATCCCTACATTTACTAAATGGTAGGTCCCCTTTTGTTCCACCAGTTGAACCAGCTTGACGGAGCTTGAACCGATATCTATTCCGACTATTTCCTTGCTTTTCATAAAGAGCATGGCAGAGTCCTGTTCCCGTTAGTCCACAAATACTTTTTCTTTTTCCGCGAGAGTAAAACCCAGGGCAAATATTATCTTTCTTTTAGTCTCCATGCGGCACAACTCACCACGTTCAATTCGGTCGATGGTAGCGGCGGAAACACCCGCCAAACGGGCAAGTTCCATCTTGCTCATCAAACGCTCTTCCCGGATCTTCTTGACGTTATTCAGGCACTTCATATTTATCCCAAAAGCAGAGGTTTTTGCTGGAATTTACAATAATTCCATTGAATGTCAAGAAAATTTTAATAGTTAAAAGCAATTATGCCTTTTTTGGATGATATAAAATGACAGTTTTTGCAAATTTATCTCCAGTCTATGAGAATAAGGTTAGTATATAAATAATGGTGATAAATATCGGGATAGCATCATCACAGTGATGTATTGTCTGCCTGAAGTCAGCATGCTTATATGGAAAAGCAGTCCGGCAGGGTAGCATTGCAATATATACATGCCTTTTGTTGCAGCGGAATACGCGAAAAACCGATACGCCTCCGTTGGCCATAGACACACATGACAACCTGCATGCATGCACGCCTCACTTCACGAATCAATATGCATAAACTGCTGATATGTTAGCCTTTTCCAGCGGATTTTGTTTTCTTTCTCCCTGTATCTCAATCCTGTATACATACGGATAGTGCGGAACGGTAACCTGTCCTCCCTCGGACGTAGAACCCCCATCCAGTGAAATAGTACTGGTGTCAGAGTTCCCTGCAAGTGTAACTGTTTTCGCATCACCATCTTCAAGGACTGTAAATTTTCGCTCCATTGTATTTACTATCTTTGAGTAAACCACGTAAGGAGTACCTGATGTCGCACTCAGTTCAAAAGTGACGTCTGGAGCATCTTTCGGGTTGGTTGACGTATTTGAGCATGCCAGACTCCACTGTGTAGTTGGTAAAGTCATTCTTTCATACATACATTTTGATACTGTTGAATTTGCAGACAAAAGACCGAGCCTAGTTGGCAGATAATCATCGAAATCATCAGTTGGATGAGATTTCAAATAATCAGGATAACCAAAAGAAGCATTAAGAATGTCCTTCAGCATAAGTTCAGTTCCCCCATATGTAGCATCCAATGCCGTCTTATACCTTTTAAGAGCGCCTGTAGCCTGTATTCCCGCCGTAATAATGTAAAGCAGAGATAAACTCATTACGAGCGCCAATGCCGTAAACATAATAGAAGTTACCAATGCCACACCTTTTTCATCCCGAAGACACCTCATAATTTACCCTTTCAACAGTTTTAACGCTGATTACTAACAAGATTTTTTGGGCGAACAATAATTCTATAGAGTTTCCAATGAAATCTTCTTTGCTCAGCGGAAAACGTATATGTTCGAGTAAAACTAGGTCCGCAATCAATATCTGAACTTTCAGCAGATCTACAGGCTTTGCCGACGGTAACAGATGATTCTGGATGAGAATAAAATCTGTCTCGCCTTCCCTCCTGCGCCAAAATATACACCTTTACAACCTTTAGATGTTCACGAATATTCCTTGGTATTTTTTCAGGATCTTCTGAATTTTTGGTAAGCCACTCCTTTATCTGACTGGAAGCCGTTGATGGTGAAGCTGTTACCGTACCGTCGATAGCAGGCAGGGAAGAGTATGCATTAACCATATTAGACCTGCCCTCATCTGAAGTATCCCAGCCTAGTATTACCTGCATATCCGCTACACAATCAAGTATCGGTATTGTCACATAATTTCCATCCGAATGATTCACGATAGCCTTTGTCAGTGTTCCCGTTCTTTCAGCGCAAAATCGCGATGGTCTCGATGCGCCAAAAGATGAGTAATTTATAAAAAAATCAGCTCGATTGAAGGGCATCCTCGGTGTGGTGGCGCTTATGCCATAGACGTAATGTGTCTGTTGATCGTTTGTTGGAAGAAAAGCAGAATCAATAGAACCATCCGTTGCAAAATCAAAATAATATGTTCCAGCCTTTTCCATCAAAACATGGTCATCTTTGGAATCATTGAAATTTGACCGTATTGCAATTACCTTTGTACCAGCCTTAAGGTTCATAGAAGACCAGGACAGGGGCCTGGACTCTCTTCCTGTCACGGTACTGTAATTTCGATACGGAATATAAGTCCATGGAAGGACAGGAGTGGATGCGCCTAACGTAGAGGCCTTGATTGCGAAGAAATCAGACCCAAAATCTCCATAACTGTCACGGCCAACAAATGCGCGCGGTATACCCGAGGCATCATTCATCTCTTTCCCCAGACTATTTTCGCACTCTCCATAACTGATTGTTGTGCCGTCAATATACTTCCAAGGTAACCCGATACCCATCTGTTCAATATCATGGCGCATGATTTCGAGACCAATTATTCCTTCAATATTACTTTCTTCACTTTTGGAATATTTTATTGATTTGGTAAGAATCGTATTAAAAGTCTGCGCGGCCACAGTCAGGATTACGATAAATACCGCCATAACTACAATAAGCTCAACGAGAGTAAAGCCCTTCCCACTACAACATGAATCTTTCACGCGTCACCTCAGAATGTGGATACGAAAGATGATATTGAATGCGTAAACCTTTTACCTTTCCTTTTCCAGGAAACGTTAATCACTATTTGCTTAGAATTATCAGTAGGTTGAGTGATTACTTCACGCACGGAATAGTTATTGAAGACTCCTCTGTTTGAACGATTAAGTAAAATCCCGTCTGGATTTTCCGAGGTTGTGGACAGAGAGGCAAAAGACCTGGAACGTTTCAACATCATTCTGTCATCAGCAATCGACACGGCTTCAGTTCTGTATATATTGTCGAGATTATTTTCCATGGCGACATTTACGCAGGTAAGCAAACCCAACAAGCCAACTGACAGAATTACAATTGACACGAGAAATTCAAGCAGCGTAAATCCTTTTTGATTAATTTTCATTGCACACATCTCCAGATCTTTTACCTGCTGTCACTCGAATTCCCTGCAGATTAAGGCAATCCTTGGCCGCATCTCCTTCATACTCGATAAGAATCGGCATTACATTGCCAATGCCCTGCAGTATTCCCCTTTGATCAAATTCATATCTTTCACCAGTAAAATTAGTGGTTGCGTCCTTTTTTAACCGGAATCGGACATCTGTTGGATTTGAAATTAATCGACCGTTGTCAATAGACTCAGCTTCAGAACTGTAGGACCTGAAAGCATATTTATCCGCGTCAAGTACTATACTGTGACGCTGCTTTGAGGTCATGGCCCTCAGGCGTGTACTGTTTATATCCGCCATCATCTGCTGAATCTGCGCTTCCACCCGTGACTTCCGCATCCAGTTATGAAATGCAATTGTAGAAATAGTAAGCAATGTTCCAACAATTGCTAATACAACAACAAGCTCTAAAAGAGAAAACCCTGAGTTATTAAATCTGATTGCACGGCGATTTATCATCTTGACATCCTTCGGACGCTGTATGAATGAAAGAATCAACGTTCCTGAATCATAATAACCTTCTTAACAGGCTTTGGCTGCAGCAATGGAGGGAAACGACCCTTTGGCGCCATTCCAGATGGGTTGAGCCTGATCGCAAGCTTACGCCCACCCCTCTCCGTAAAAGCAGTCGCCAGGTCAATCATGCTGATATTTCCGGCTGATGTCTGAAGCGGCGCCTTTCCTTTGAGACCGCCCTGAGGCGGTGTCCCCCCTGAGTTATAGAGAACCGCCCACATGGATGTCGTTCCTGAAGCCAGACAGAGATCTGTATTTGGAACATAGGTTGTAAAGAATACGATACCATTGGCTGCGGCCGTCACATCACTGATCAACCGCTCCGCCCCCCTCGTACCGGTAGCGGCGTCAAGAGAAATATACCATCCTCTTTCCGTATTCAGTTTTTCCGCTGGAGTGTTCGTCATATTCTTAAAATTGGTGTCATTTACCGAAAGAGTCGGACATTTGGCGGCGACCGTACTCAAAGAGTTTATATGTTCCATGTCATAATTGTAGCACGGGTCGGAAACACCGAATATGCGGCGCGTTTCATTCAGGTTGTCTCCCTGATAAAAGTAGCGACCTTCGCCGAAGTATATCCAAAACTTTCGGTTGTTCCTGTCCTGAAGCTTTGCTATTGAAGTAGTAATCGGACCAACAACTCCGTCAGTTTCGTCATTCTGGGCAGGACTATCAATAAGTGGACTCATGAACCAGTTAGCCGGATTCGGATCATTGTTAGTTACCAGCCTCATTACTCCGCCCCTGTTCCAGTCAACAGGGAAGCCTTCCGAATCCAGAGTGGCTTTGGTATAGGTAATATATACGACATCGTCGCTATAGAAACCGGGCAAAGTCGAAGCAGAACGGTCAAGGTCAACCGCCGCGCCACTGATCGAGTTGGAAAACGCATACTTGATTGGTTCACCATCCGCGCCCTTAGGCTCAAATACCCAGTAGTTGGTATTCTTGACAAATGCAGGGTTTGCCGGACTGCTCACCATATTCACATTGGCTGCGTTTACGTCCACCACATATATCTTGAGATTCTGATCGGATCTGCCCAGAAACTGACGGGTAGATGTATCAATTCTTCCCGTCGGCCCGGATGCGAAAACCGCAAACCATCTGCCGTTTTTTGTTTTATCTGGGTCGCCGTCAACCTTCGCGTTTATCCTTACCAAAGCTGTTCCCGACGTCGTAAGACCAAGACCTTTGTCCGCATCTGGCAAAACGGCATCGGAAAATTCCCACATATACCTGGGCTTCAAAGGTTCAGTTACGTCAAGAGCAAAATATGAAGAATAACCCTTATTATTCACAGGTGTCTTAACGCAATCAGTGTTGTTTCCCGGATCGGCGTCATGGGTAATGGTTTCATTGCAGTTGCCACTCCTTGAAGCTCCACCAAGGCCCATGCTGCCGATCAACACTGTCCGCCAGCTCGTGGTTGACGGGCTATATTTGTTCTTATCAACTCCGGCGCCACCGACCAAGGTTGTTTTACGTTCACATTCCCAATAGTCGCCGGAACAATCCTCATGCTTATTAACAGAAGCGTCAAAAACGAGCGGCGCGCCATCCAGAAGATATTGATGACAATAGCCCTGATCCGCCTGATTTTTCATGTAAGGGAGCACGTTCCCGGGGATAAACGCCCAATACTCTTTGCCCAGATCAGTGGCGTCAGATATCTTGGCAATACGGAAGGGTTTCGACTCGTCATTAACCTTGCTTACCAGTCCCAGCTTGAAGGCATGCATCATTCCGTCATTAGAACCGGCATACACGACATCATTGGATTTATACTGATCCGATCCGATAAAAGTCGAATAGGTTACGTCAGAATATATCTGATGGTAAGAATTATTGGGAATTGCCGATTGCACCTGAGGAGTCGAATTGATGACGTCTCCCAGTTTCCAGCAGGAAGCCGTTCCGGCATTAGTAAGGGTTCTGGAACGGTAATTACCGCCATCGACACCTCTCAGATACGATATAAGGGTTTCTGTCTGGGCATCGGTATATGAGCCAACGTCAAGAAGGCTCTTAAGAGTAGAAGCTTTACTAGTGTTAAAGGCATTTGCTTCGTTGGTGAGATCCAACTGCGACGTATCAAGCAATGTATAGATACTTCGCGTAGACGCCGCTCGTTTGTGCAACTCTACACCTGCCTTCCAAAGAGCATGAGTCAAAAAAGAATCACTGCCGGGCATAAGATCCAGGTTCAGGTCAAGGATTTTGTCCCCGTTACTATCCTCATAAATACCACTATAATTTATTACCGGATCAAGATAGTACCAGAGTGCCTGAACCTCTCCCAACCATTTCACGTTCTTGTCGTTAGGCCATTCGGGATAGAAAAGGGCTTGAATGATGTTGGCCCCACGCTCACCACTCTTGTTATTAGCAACCGCCGCTGCTGTGCCGGATGCCGCCTTGTTGAGAATGCTGCTGAAGGCCTTGTTGAGACTGGACTCGACCTTTGAGGCTTCTGAAGCGAAATAATAGGTATCAGGGTTGCCTGTGCCGTTAATCCCGGTAGTCCACTCGGAATTGTAGGAGTTGGCTAGCAGACTGTATGCGGGTCCGGTTGCCGACCTGTTTGTGTAAGGCGAATTATATTTTCTGCCGCCGATGGTCACTGCCCCGTCATTGTCCTTATCTTCGAATCCCCCATATTTGGCGGCCAGATAGAGCATGTTCATTGGTCCGACCAGCATGTTATTCGCGGGTTCCTGGGTATCTATCATGTATGTGGTCAGATTGTTGAAATTGATTATGCATGTTTCGGCTGTGGGGCAATCGGTGTTTGTCGTACACGTGGTGGAGGTCGTCACCGAACAGTGGTTGAGGTCAGGCCTCAGATTGTTCACGTGCGCGAAATAGGCAAGTCCGGCCACATTATAGGAGTTCTGTTTGTCAGGAGAGGGTGGCGTGCCGACTATCCTGCCCAGTTTCCCGAGAGTTACGCTCTTGCCGCCAGAGCTGAAACCTCCAATGCAGACACCCGACCCGTCAACCTCACAGCCGAACATCCGGCTGGCAGCACTGAAGGTTTTGCCAGTCAATTTCTCATTGTCTCCGACTTTATTAGTCCATTCCTCCACATTTATCTGCACGCCCCCAAGCTTGAAATCAGTATCACAAGCGCCTTTGGATGAGCCGCACCAGTCACCCCAATAACTCGTGCCGCCATAGTCGGCCTTGAATGCGCTTCCCGGTATGCGTTTGTCCAGCCAGGGGTTAGCGTCGTTGATGGCAATTACGAAGTTTTTTGAGCAGGGGTAAAGGGTAGGGTTGCGCCACCCGAATTTATTGGTCTTGTCACTGTTGCAGTAGAACGCGAAACCGTCCGCATAGTTCGCGGAAAAATCTGTAAGACCATTGCAATAGTTGTTGACGGACGGGGTGAGATTCATGAAATACCTGACAACCTGATAGTACAGTTCCCCCATGGGGTCATGGGTTTTGTAACCACTGGCATAGGCAAACTTGTTGATATAGTTGATCACACCGCTGTTGGCGCTGGACGCGCCATCAGGATTGTTCTGGAATATTCCGTTGTCATCCACCTCTTTCACCGGATTGGCGCATCCCAGGCTATTATTGCAGGTCTGTATATTTCCGTCCGCGTCGTGATAACGCAAGCCGTTGGTAATCTTCGAACCGACCCATTTCATGTTGGCGCGCAGCACGCCGCCGTCCCGGCCCTGGGCGTCGTCAGCAGCATAAGAAATGAGCGAGAAGCGGATCCTGTCCATGTACTTCTGGATGACACCCTCGGGTTTTTTGGTGACAGTGTTGCAGCGCGTTTCGACGCCGCCGGTGGAGTCACATGCCTTGATACGGAGCTTGTACGCAGCCTGGGCGTTATATCCCGCAACAGGGAACAGGGACTCACCGCTTCCGGTAGTCGAAAAATTGCAGTTTGTCTGACCGGCGTTGCAGAGCACGAAACCCATTCCGGTGCCGGCCCTTTTAAGATACCGCGCAACTCCCGAGCCGCTGACAGGCATGTACAGTTCGGCGTTGTCGATGCGAACCGGATCGGGAAAGTAGCCTGACTGATGCCGGGCAGCCAGGATCACCGTGGAGGTGGTGGTATCCGTATAGCGGTTTCCTCCCGTGAACGCCTTGCGGAAGGCGTCAACCGCCATGGTGGTAGCCCAGTTCAGGAAGTTGCCGCTCCACGCGGAACCAGCGGCGCACTGATGATTGGTCGCGGCGCCGGAGGGAACGAACACTTCACTTTCATATTTGTAGCATTTACCGGACTCGAAATAGCCGTAATACTCCATTGCGTTGTCGTAACAGCCCAGCGCGCCGTTGCCACAACCGCCGGAGGATGAGCTGGCGGCATAGTTGATATCTGACGGAATCCCGGAGGAAGTGACTTTCACGTTGGCCGGACCCTGCATCGGAGTCTCCACCGACAGCATCAGCATCACGTTCGGCGGCGCCGAGGAGGCGATGAAAGGGGGTATGGCGCAATAGTCGCTAGGGACAGAGGCGGCGGCGAAGGTCACGGCAATGGTATGATCGGCGGTAATATTGGTAAAGGTGTAGTTTGTAACGGCGCCGACCGAGACCCCGTCCACAAGGACGTCGCTCACCATGTATCCCGTATTGCCGTTCATGGTGAACAACAGGGTGGAACCATGATCGACGATGTTGTCGCCAACTGGCGTTATGGTCCCGTTGGGGCCGGCAGTGGCGGTTATGCTGCGGACCGGCTTGAACGTGACCACCACGTCATGGGTCGCCTGGATGTTGGTAATGGTATAGGGAGAGGTGTTCCCCACGTTGGCCCCGTTGTCTGTTATCGAATAGATGCGGTAGCCGGCGTCGGGAACGATATCGAGGGTCAGTGACTGACCGCGGGGCACGGCCGTGGTCCCGGAAGGCGAGATGGCGCCGCCAGTTCCGGCGCTGGATGTAACGTTTATCAAAGGCTCCCAGTCTACGTCGATGGTGGTGGTACCGGCAATCGCGATGTCAAGCGAGTATGTCGTGGTCTGCCCGCCAGGCACCGGTTGGGCGACACCGTTGATGGTTATCCCGTAAAGGGAATAATTCGCATCCGGGGTGAAATCGAAGGTGTAGGTTCCGGAATACCGGGTGTAGGAGCATGAAGAGCTGGTGCAGTCGTCCAAACCCTGGACCACATGACCGCCCGTGTCCTGATTTATGGTGACGGTATTGTTTGTTCCCGTGGTTATGACTTCGACGGTATGCGGTGCGGCAATATTGGTGAATGTATACGTGGTAATGGCGCCCTGGTCTACGCCGTCAACCTTGACATTTTGAATCGTATAACCGGAGTCGGCGCTTATGGAATAGGTTCTGCTGCTACCGCGGCTGTCGTAGGATACGACGGTGGAGTTGTGTGCACTGATTCCGGTGGATGTGATGGTGCCGTGCGCGTCGGCGATGACCGTCATCTTGTGGGTAATCGGCATGACGAAGCGGGACGGGTAGCGGCTGGTGCAATAGACGTATCCGCGCCTGGTGTAGCCCCAAGAGTTGATATAGGTAATTATCAGGCCGATATAGTGACCGGCCGGAAGAGTATAGTCCGAGGCAAGCGGGGTGAAGTTGACCGTATATTCAGTTGGTGGGTCGTTGGTGTCGATATTTCCCGATGGCGGGATATCATCCGTGTGTGAAGCAATAATTGTCGGAGAGGATGTGTCGGCCGGGTCGTAGTCAACTATCTGAAATCTGAATCGGTCGTCGGCACGTCTGGTCCGCAGCCAGAAAGAACCTGTAATGGCCTGTCCGGCGGGAATTGTGACTTCTCCAGCGTACGGCGTGTTGAAGACGGCCCTGCCCAGTGTCCTTGTGCCGGAGTCATTATAACTCTTCCGCATAATAGGGGTGCTGCCGGAGGCGTATTTGGTCGACTCGAGAATCGTAAGGTAACTGTTGCTGTTCCCCCCTCCAAGATCCGCGTTGTTGGAGTCCAGCATGTTCGTCTGACCGGCAAAACCGGGTATCGTTATATTGCTGCTCCCGGTTCCCTTGATGTAGAACGTGTCGGCTTCCGTCACCCCCGCGAACGCCAGCGGGACGAGCAGGCCCAGCATGACAACTGCGAGAAATTTAATTGATCGACCAGTGAATCCATATAATCTTTTCATAACCGACCTCACGATTGACACCCTTATGATAGCTCCGCTCTCGTCATTTGACGGACGGCGACCACTTGCTTCAACCGGCAACAGGTTCCGATCCAGTCCGGCGCGGACCTGGCATGCCCCAGTTACATATCATTTTTTATGACTACAATCTTTTCGACCTTGCCGCGCAGCACATACAGCTTTGCACGGTCTATCTTGCCCACGTTCACAACCACGTGCAGGGGAATCTCCTGTCCTCTCAGACTCCCCTTATAAACCCTCGCAAACATGGAGATGGGGAAGTTCTGGCCGTCGATGACCAGCGTCCGGGCCATGATCCGGGTTACGTTCCCCTCAAAGACCTGATAACCGCTTTCGGTATTGATCCTTTTTCCATGGGTCGAGGCGCCGATGGCAAACGCCATTCCCTCCGTAAGAAAAATAGCAAGAAAAGCAACTGTAACGAATCTCATATGTCCTCCAGAATGAAAAACCGTCTTTGATTCGAATCAATGGTTCAGGGCTTTCCGCAAGGATTCCGCGTCCCTCGCGCCCATAAGAAGCCGTCCGCCGGGAAGGATTACGGCCGGAGTCCCGTCAATGCCCAATGATTCGCCAAGCCTCAGGGTCTCGTCAACCGGCTCCTTTGGATCTTCGGCCCCCGGCGCGGGAAGCTTTTCTTTCGCGAATGCTTTTTCCAGCATGTGCGCGGATCCTGAAGCCAGTATGACCCTTGCCTTGTCATAGGCCGCCGGATGCATCTTCAAGGGATACATCTTGATATAAACCGCCAGCTCAGGCTCCATAGCCACGAGTTTTTTCAGCTCTCCATGCAGCCTGCCACAGAACGGACAGTCCGGGTCGGTGAAGACGAACATCCTTTTTTTCCCGGCCGGGTTGCCAAGAATAACGGAATTGTCCAGAGGAATTTTTTCCAGTTCGTTTCTGGACAGTATTTTCGGGATTTCTTCAGGAGGGGGTGTCAGCGAGCGTTTGGTGGCGATCTCAAAAACGGGGCCCGGCAGGAGATGCTTCCCCGCTAAATCCAGGTAGACCGTCGCCAGGCGGTTGTTCTGGCGAATCTTCACCTCATAAAGCCCCTTGACGGGTGATGGTTTAATATCCACAATCTCCCCGATATCCTTTAGTAAAGCGGCGGCATCCTGCCTGGTTAGGGAGTGGCTGGAAGCGTCATGGTTCACCCTGGAAGTTTCTGGAGATGATGAAGAGGATCTGTTTGCGGGTTTTTTCGTTGAATTGGCGGAAAAGGCATCATAAGCCCCGACGACGACAAGAACAATTAATGTCAGAATAACCGGAATACTCTTCATCAAGCCTCCAATTGTTTTGAATAAAATGACAAGCAATTAAGATACCAATAAACACATTAACTCCATTACAAAAACAGAGCCGCAATATTACTGCATTTTTTGAATCCTGTCACGATATTATGGTTTTCAACCATGCATATTTTTCATAGCAAGGCATGCAATAATTGCATAGTTCCATCCAAATCCTCCACTTGACACGGTCTGCCCCCCCCGTTCACGCTAATCACATTCTTTCCCAGGCAGAACCGGTCCACCTCCTCAACGTATAGCCGAAGTCGCTCGAATTCATTGTCATCGCCATGGCGCCGCCATGCCGAGAGCGCACATAGACGGTACCCGCATTGCCCGTGAGCTCCGGATTGCAGATGAGAGTATTGTTATTGGGAAAGGTTATACCATCATCCGCTTCCGCGTAACCCGGCACGGGCCCATATTCGCCATAGCCAAACTCAAGACCGCCACCCTTACCGCTCAGGCTGAAGGACCGAACCAGTTCATCGTCCGGGGTATTCCATTCACCGTCAGGCCCTCGACCAGACACAAGAGAAACCCTTCCGGCCAGAGGATCAAACGCTACCGCGTAATATTTCTCTCCAAGAGCGGTCTGTTTTGCCTCCCTGACCATCGCCGCAATATCCCACATCACCGCTTTCAGGCAACAGTTGGCGTAGAACGAGGCAAATAGCGGCGTCGACAGCGCAGCCAGGATTCCCAGGACAGCCAGTGTTATCAGAAGCTCCAGAACAGTGAACCCTTTTCCCTCTTCAAAGGAGACTCGACAAACCCGAAGCGATATATTCCGCCATGAAAGAGCCGGCATCTTTTCCTCTCCCAAAAGAAGAGCTTCAAAGACTTCGCTGGATTTTCGGACAACAAAAAAGCCATGCGATTATGGCACGGCTTTTTTGTTGTTACAAGTTAATTATTAAATTGTTTACACAATCATAACTTAATCAATTCCATACTCCTTGAGTTTGTATAATAATGTCCTGTGGCTGATTTCCAGTATCTTCGCGGCCCGGGTCTTGTTGCCCCCGGTTTTTTCAAGGGCGCGAAGGATGTAGTCCCGTTCCAGCAATTCCGCCGCGCGTTTCAAGGAAAGATTTCCGTCAGGAGGCCGCGGCGCGGCCTGCCTCCCAGAGGGTTCACTCAGAAAGGCTTCAGGCAGGCATTCCGGGGTGATAACCCCTTCCTCGCAGAGCACAATCCCCCGTTCGACGCAGTTCTCAAGTTCTCGCACGTTTCCCGGCCAGTCATAGGCCAGGAGCAGCTTCAATGCCTCTGAATTAATCCGGACCCCCTTCTTACCCAGTCTTTCGCCATATTTCTCCAGGAAGTAATTTACCAGAAAGGGAATATCATCCACCCGCTCGCGCAACGGCGGCACCGTTATGCTGAAAACATTCAGACGGTAAAAGAGGTCTTCCCTGAACCTGCCCTCGGCCACATCGGAGGGCAGGTCTCTCGATGTGGCCGAGATCACCCTTACATCCACCTTCTTCGTCGCCCCCGACCCCACGGGCCTGACCTCGCATTCCTGAAGGACCCTGAGAAGCTTAACTTGCAGGAGCGGGGGCATCTCTCCTATCTCATCCAGCAGGAGGGTACCCCCGTCCGCCTGCTCAAAGAGTCCCGTCCTGTCACAGACCGCATCCGTAAAGGCCCCTTTTACGTGACCGAACAATTCGCTTTCCAGAAGGCTCTCCGGCACCGCGCCGCAGTTGACGGCGATGAAGGGCGCCTTGCCGCGGGTGCTGTTGAAATGGATGGCGCGGGCGATAACCTCCTTCCCCACCCCTGATTCTCCAAGGATGAGGACGGTGGTCTTGAAATCGCGGACCTTCCTGATGAGTGAAAATATCCCCTGCATGGAAGGGGTCTTCCCGATGATACCGTCAAAGGAGTACTGTTGCTCCACCTCCGCCCGCAGACGGATGTTTTCTCTCTTGAGGTGTTCCCGCTCCTCGGCTTTTTTCAGGACAAGGACAATCTCCTCATTCTTGAAGGGTTTTGAAATGTAGTCATAGGCGCCCATTTTCATGCATTCAACCGCTGTGTCCACGGTTCCGTAAGCCGACATCATGATGATCGTCGCCTGGACTCCGGCCTCCTGGGCGCGGCGCAGAAACCCCGGACCGTCCAGCACGGGCATGCGCACGTCACAGAGGATGAAGTCGTAGGGTGTCTCCATTGACATGGCAAGGGCCTTTTCGCCGTCCGGCGCCTCGGCTACGATATAATCCTGCTTTCGAAGAACTACCTGGAGCATGTGACGCAGGTTTATTTCGTCATCCACAACAAGAACCTTCTTCATTGAGTCACTCGTTTTCATTTGCACTGTCCCGCCGGAAGCCATACGGTAAAGGTCGAACCGGCATCCGGAATGCTTTCCACTGTAATGCGTCCTCCCATGGAATCAATGATGCGGGCGGTAACGGCCAGACCCAGTCCCGTCCCCTTGCCCGGTTCCTTGGTAGTGAAAAAGGGGTCGAAGATCCTTTCCAGATGTTCGCCAGGGATACCGGCGCCCGTATCTCTCACCTCAACACGCAGCAAATCCAGATCCCCCCCCCGCTGAACCGAGGATTTGAACGCGCCTCCGAAATCATCCCTTCTCCGCCCCATGACAAGGCCTTCCGGTCTGCTTTCGTTCTCCCCCGTCCGCGGGTCATCCCGATTCACCCTGATTGCCAGCGCCCCTCCCAGCTCCATGGCATCCCGGGCGTTTATGAACAGGTTGATGAAAACCTGCTGGATGTGGTGACGATCACCGTAGGCAGGGGGAAGGGAATGGTCCGCGGCAAGGGAAACCTCGATATTTCTGAATATGCCCTGCCCTTCCAGCATGTGGATAGTCTCACGCAGAAGTTCCGGCAGGTCAACCTCCTCGGGCTCCACAGGGAGCGGCCGGGCAAAGTCCAGGAGATCGCGGACTATCCTATCAATCCGCGTGGCCTCATCCTGAATCCTGCCGATATAGTCCAGCTTCTCCTTGTCCCCCTCCATCTCGTCCCTGAGGATCCCGGCGTATCCGATGATGGCCGACAGCGGCGCGCCTATCTCATGGGCGGTGCCCGCCGCGAGAAGCCCTACCGAGGCCAGCTTTTCGGTGCGGATGGTTTCCTCACGGGCAATCTCCAGTTCCCTGTTCATACTCTCCAGAGACAGGATGTTCTTTTCCACTTCGATCTTTTTCCGGCGTAGGACATCAACCATCTTGTTGAATGACTCGGCCAGGAGCGCGATTTCTTCACTTCCCGGAACCGGGACCCGGCAGCCAAGGTCGCCGGCAGATATCCTCTCCGTCGCGGTGAGAAGGCGCCGCATGGGCAGGACAATGAGACGGGACATGAGATACGAGCCGATGGCCAGAAGGAGGATGAAATCAATTAGAAAGTAGGTCATATACATATGGCTCGACCGTCTCAGGCGCTGGTATTCGGAGGTCAGGGAAAGGGTCAGCCTGGCGGCCCCAACTACCTTCCCAGCCATCAGGAGTGGAGCATACCGGGAAATGGAAAGGCCGTCCCCGGCAAGAGCGGCCGTTTCGTTTCCCGTCCTGAGAACATCCCTGGTCTTTTCATCTACGGGATTGGAATCGGCGAGGCGGAAAATCTCACCTGCGTCTGCATCGACAATCAGTATGCCCCGGAAATCCTTTTCCCGCGACAGTGTGACCGAGAAGTCGCGCGCGGCGCCCAGATCGCCGGCGCCGGGAAGACCTTCCGGAAGGAGGTTGAGAAATGAAGAGAGGAGAAGCTTCCCCTGCTCGCTCTTCTGGGCTATGAGATCCTTTTCGGATATCTTGAATGATATGGGGCTGAGAAGCAGCCAGGTGAGAAGCAGCAGGCAGGATAGCAATGCCGGAATGGCGAAGGTCAGGCTGAACCTGAAGGTCTTCATATCCGGCTACCCCCTCGGAGACGCTCCGAAACTGAAATACCAGTCAATAATCGCCCCGCCGTAGAATATGAAGAGTACCGCGCCGAAAGCGAGGAAAGGGCCAAAGGGGATGGGAAGCTGTGAATCCTTTTTCCTAGCCAGCATCAGGGAGACGCCAACCACCGACCCCACCAGGGAACTGACGAATATGATGAACGGGACGGCCTTCCAGCCAAGAAACGCGCCCATCATGGCCAGCAGCTTGATGTCGCCGCCTCCCATGCCTTCCTTTTTCGCCAGCAACTGGTAACCGTACGCGACCAGGAGGAGGCTGCCGCCGCCAACGACAATTCCGATAAGGGAGTTCTTCCACCCGAGCAGCTGATGCGGGGCGGACAAATCGGCTATGAAAAACGATGCGGCAAAGCCGATGACAATTCCGGGTATGCTGATGCAGTCCGGAATGATCTGGTGTTCGAGGTCAATGAAGGTGATGACCACAAGGGCTGAGCAGAGCAGAAAAAGCGCCGCGAAGGTGATGGAGAAGTTAAACCTGTAAAAGAGAGAGAGGGTGAGAAGCGCGTTAAGGAGTTCAACTGCCGGGTACTTCAGCGAAATGGGTCTCCTGCAGGAACGGCACTTCCCTCCCAGCAGCAGGTACCCCAGCAAAGGGATGTTGTCCCGCCAGGCTATGGGGCTTCCGCAGCCGGGACAGGCGGAAGGGGGAAACACGATGGATTTGTTCAGCGGCAGTCTGTAGATGCAGACATTCAGAAAGGAACCGACCACGGCGCCGAACAGAAACGCGAACGCGTAAAATATCCAATGATAAGTCATTTCATATTTCCCCGGGCGGAATGACGCGGCCTCACTTCATCTTCCTGATCTTCTCCAGGCTTTCCATAAGGACCTTCTTCTTGCCGGAATAATCCCCGAGCTTTTCCTTTTCAGCGGACACCACGTGGGCGGGCGCCCTTCCCACAAAGTCCGGATTCGCCAGTTTTTTTCCAAGGAAATCGATATCCTTGTCCACCTTGGCGATCTCCTTCAGGAGCCTCTTCTCCTCCTCTTCCACATTCACCAGTCCCTTGAGGGGGACAACAATGCGCACATCGCCCGCAACCTGGACGGCCGCCTCCGCCGGACACTCCAGAGACCTGCCGATGGCAAGGTCCGAAAGCCTGGCCAGGCTCATGACATAGCCCTCGTTCCGCTTGAGAACATGCAGGCTTTCATCGGAGCCGCAATCCAGAATGGCGGCAATCTCCCGGCTGGGCGGGACCTCCACCTCCCCCCTGATGTTACGGATACCGCGAATGGTGTCCATGACCAGATCCATCTCCGCCGCGCCCTCCCTGAAGTCCCGGGACTCCTCGGGGCACGGGTACGTGGCCATCATTATGGAGGCCGACGGCCGGGTTCCCGGTAGGCTCTGCCAGATCTCCTCGGTAATAAAGGGCATGAACGGATGAAGAAGGCGCAGGAGGCTTTCCAGAACGGTCCAGAGGACACATTGAGCGGCATGTTTTCTCTGGGGTGTTCCCTTGTACAGGTCATCCTTGACAAGTTCGATATACCAGTCGCAGAACTCGCTCCAGGTAAAACGATACAGAGTGGAAGCGGCGTCATTGAAGCGGTACGCGGCAAGGGCTTCATCAGCCTCACCCGCCGCCACGTTCAGACGGTACAGTATCCAGCGGTCGGCATTGGACAGTTCCAGCCCTTCCAGGCTCACCCCATCGGGTTCGAAACCGTCCAGATTCATCAGGGCGAAACGGGAGGCGTTCCATATCTTGTTGGCAAAATTGCGATAACCGGCTATCCGCTCCTCCGCGAGCTTGATGTCCCTTCCCTGGGCGGCGAAGGCCGCCAGGGTGAAACGGAAGGCGTCCGCGCCATACTTGTCGATGATCACCAGGGGGTCAATGACATTGCCCCTGGACTTGCTCATCTTCTGGCCGTGGGCGTCCCTTACCAGGGCATGTATGTATACATCACGGAAAGGTATGTCTCCCATGAAGTGGATGCCCATCATCATCATGCGGGCGACCCAGAAAAACAGGATATCGAAGCCGGTCACCAGGCAGGAGGTGGGATAATACAGGTCCAGCTCAGCGGTCCGCTCCGGCCACCCCATGGTGGAAAAAGGCCAGAGAGCCGATGAAAACCATGTGTCAAGGACGTCGGTTTCCTGGCGGATCCCGTCGCTGCCGCATGCGCGGCATGATGTGGGGTCCTCTTTGGATACGGTTATTTCACCGCAGTGGTCGCAATACCAGGCCGGGACACGGTGTCCCCACCAGATCTGGCGTGAGACGCACCAGTCACGGATATTCTCCATCCAGTCGTAATAGGTATTTTCCCACTGGGCGGGGACAATCCTGGTTCTGCCGTCACGCACCGCCGCAATGGCCTTCTCCGCCAGGGGGCCCACCTTCACGTACCACTGAAGAGACATGTAGGGCTCGACTACGGTCTTGCAGCGATAGCAGCCTCCGACAGAAAGGGGATGGTCGGTAATCTTCTCCAGAAGCCCCTGCGCCTCCAGGTCCGACACAATCCGGCTCCGGGCCGCGAAGCGGTCAAGTCCTTCGTACTGGTGTCCGGCGGCGTTGATTATCCCCGATTCATCAAAGACGTTGATCCTGTCCAGGTTGTGCCGTTTTCCCACCTCGAAGTCATTGAAGTCATGGGCCGGAGTTATCTTGACCACGCCCGTCCCGAACTCCATATCCACATATTCGTCGGCAATAATGGGAATCCGGCGGTGCAGCAGGGGGAGGATCACGTATCCGCCAATCAGGTCCCGGTAGCGTTCGTCAGCGGGATTAACCGCGACGGCCGTATCACCCAGCATGGTTTCCGGCCTGGTGGTGGCCACCACCAGGCGCCTGTCCGAACCTTCCACGGGATAACGCAGGTACCAGAGGCTTCCCTTCTGTTCTTCGTGTTCCACCTCGATGTCCGACAAGGCGGTGTGGCACCGGGGACACCAGTTAATCAGCCGATTATCGCGATAGATGAGCCCTTCCTCATACAGGCGGACAAACACTTCCCTTACGGCCTTTGAAAGCCCCTCATCCATGGTGAAGCGTTCCCGCTCCCAGTCGCATGAGGCGCCAAGGCGTTTCAACTGGCCGATGATCTTGCCCCCGGATTCGGCCTTCCATTTCCAGACGCGCTCCACAAAGGCCTCTCGCCCTATTTCGTGACGGCTCGTGCCTTCCGCGGCCAATTGTCTTTCCACCACGTTCTGGGTCGCGATGCCGGCGTGATCCATGCCCGGCATCCAGAGCACCGAAAATCCTGACATCCGTTTCCAGCGGCAGAGGATATCCTGAAGGGTATTGTTGAGGGCATGCCCCATGTGCAGTACGCCGGTGATATTGGGAGGCGGGATCACAATGCTGTACGGCGCCTTGTCCGTGGGCGCCACGGCGTGAAAAAAGCCGCCGGATTCCCATTCCCCGTACCACTTCTCCTCTACCGCCTTTGGTTCATATCCCTTTGCCAGTTCTCTCTTCGCCATTTACTCTCTTCCTCCGGGACGGTCGGTCTTCTCCCACGAATGAATATTGAATTTTCTTTATAACTATCGAGTATCATGCAGATGTAAAAAAGTCCCCTCTCCCCTGGTGGGCATAAGCGCTAACTTAAGCTAAGGAGGTGGTACAGTCGCTCATGTTGGCTGT
>CAZFCG010000062.1:0-7320 GCA_964517595.1 uncultured Geobacter sp.
TTCTCTCACCCGTTCACTACGTTCACTAGAGCACACAGAGAACACAGAGGGAAAGTCGATAGAGCTTTGAAATGATTGCTTTAAAGATTTTCTCTGAGAACTCTGTGGCCTCTAGCGAAGCGGGCGAGAGAAAAATGTTTTCGAGGTCTTTCGTCTGAATTTGTCCGTGTGTGTCTGTGGCAAAATTCAGAATCCGGTGAAGATATGATCAAAACGAAAGAGGAAATACTCGCCTTTCTCCGTGAACACAAACCGGAAATGGAAGAGCGGTTCGGAGTGATCAGAATCGGCCTCTTTGGCAGCTATGCCCGTGGAGATGCCCGGGAGGATTCCGATATTGATATTGCCGTTGAGCTGGAAGGTGAACATCTTTTCAGAAAATTCTTTGCACTGGAGATATTCCTCCAATCAAACCTGCATAAAGAAATTGATCTGGGTATTGCTTCTTCTTTAAAGCCAATTGTTCGTGAAAAAGTGGCGAAGGAGATTCATTATGTCTGAGCGGAGTCAGGAGTTGTTCCTTTTGGACATTATTGAATCAATAGATGCAATTCAATCGTTTGTGAATGGCTGTGATTTCAGTTTCTTTTGTAATGATCGCAAGACTTTTTCGGCAACAATCCGTGAGCTGGAGATAATTGGCGAAGCGATTGGCAATATTTCGGATGAAATTAAATCCAGGTATCCTGATGTGTTATGGCGGGAAATCAGGTCGTTCCGGAACAAGATCACTCATGAGTATTTTGGCGTAGACGCACGAATTGTCTGGGATATTGTTCAAAACGAGCTTGAACCATTGAAAGATCAGATTAACACCATTCTGGGAGCACTGAAGTAGTTATATGTCCACCGTCATTACCGTTGAAAACCTGGGCAAGAAATACACCCTGCGGCGCCAGTCCGGCCAGCAGCCATACGTGGCATTGCGCGATGTCATTGCCGAACGCGCCGCCGCTCTCGGTCGGAAACTGCTTCACCCGTTTCGTAACTCATTACTCGTCACAAGAGGAATTCTGGGAGTTGAAAAATGTCTCTTCTGAAGTTAAACAGGGAGGCAAAGAGTGAAACAGCTTGAAAATGAAACGCAACAATTTTAGGAGCGAAATACAATGGCTAAAGTATCGCTGCGTAAGATTGAAGAGGATGTTTCGTTATTATCATCACAAGAACAGTTGCTTCTTGTTGAAAGACTCATTCATCGCATGAGAACTGTGAAGCCTGCATCCCAGAAGGGTGAGGCTACCGCGTGGGATGAACTCTATGGCTTGGGCAAGGACGTCTGGCAAGGGCAGGATGCCCAGGAGCATGTTACAACTCTGAGAGAGGATAGATAGTGACGATACGATCATGTATCAAGAAGTCAACACATGTCTTTTTTGATACCGCGCCATTGATCTATTTCATCGAGGCTCATCCGGTATACGGCGAAATGGTACGACAGTTTGTTCATGCCTTTGAATCTGGAAAGATAAAGGCTGCGTCATCCGTCATCACCCTTCACGAAGTTATGATTCAACCCATCAGGAATAACGCTCAGTTACTTGCCGACCGCGTTTCATTTTTTTTGAAGAACAGCCAACAACTTAATCTTGTGACCATATCAGATGTAATTGCTGAGACTGCCGCCCGACTTAGGGGACGGTATCTGTCTCTGAAAATGGCTGATGCTCTTCAGGTGGCGGCGGCACTTGATGTGGGTACCGATCTTTTCTTGACCAATGACAAACAGTTGAGGCAGTTGACTGAAATTCCGGTGGCGGTGCTTGATGACTACCGTCATTAAGGTTGAAAACCTCGGCAAGAAGTACACCCTGCGGCATCAGTCCGGTCAACAGTCATACGTTGCGTTACGCGATGTGTTGGCCGATGGTGTAAAAAATACCGCCCGGCGATTTACATCGCTATTTTCCCAGTCCCTAGTCCCTAGTTCCCAGTCCCCGACTTCAGAAGATTTCTGGGCTCTCAAAGACGTTTCTTTCGAAGTCAAACAGGGAGACCGTATCGGCATTATCGGCCGCAACGGCGCCGGTAAGTCTACCCTCTTGAAGATTCTCAGCCGCATAACTGAGCCGACCACTGGCAGCATCCGGATCAAGGGGCGTGTGGCCAGTCTACTGGAGGTGGGGACCGGTTTTCATCCTGAACTCACCGGACGGGAGAATATCTATCTCAATGGTGCGATACTCGGGATGCATCGGGCCGAGATCAAGAAGAAGTTCGATGAGATCGTTGATTTCGCCGAGATAGAGAGATTTTTGGATACGCCGGTGAAACGCTATTCATCGGGAATGTATGTGCGGCTGGCATTTGCCGTGGCTGCACATCTTGAGCCGGAGATTCTGGTGGTTGACGAGGTCTTGGCGGTGGGGGATGCGCAGTTCCAGAAGAAGTGTTTGGGTAAGATGGAGGATGTGTCGGCAACGCAGGGACGGACGATATTGTTTGTTAGTCATAATATGGCTGTCATTCAATCGCTATGCAGCCGTGGAGTATTATTAGATTATGGCAAAAAAATTTATGATAATGGAGTAAACGATGTTGTGACAGGTTATATGGAGACTGTCCGTAACCATAGTGTGATATCTATGGTTGATCGTTCAGATCGCAGAGGTAATAAAAAACTAATTTTTAATAAATTTGAGATGAGGGATTGTAGTGGAAAAAAGATAAATAGTTTAGGTGTTGGTGATGCTGTAGATTTGGTTTTAAGCTATCAGTCTTATGATAATTCAAATCTGAGAAACGTACATGTTGCAATAGGTGTTCACGGAAAATTCGATGAAAACCTTTTTCACCTATCAACAAGTGTACAAAATGCAAATTTTGAGTGTATCCCACCATCTGGTGATATAGTTTGCAGAATTTCAAAAATGACTCTACAGCCAGGTCAATATGGTATAAATGTCTTTTCAACAGTTGATGGAGACATTGCAGATTGGATTCAAAATGCTGCATCAATCCTTGTAGAAGCAAGTGATTTTTATGGAACTGGAAAACTTCCTCCAGCAGATCAAGGTCCATACATTATGGAGCATGTTTGGCGTGTCATATAAGGAGCGGTTCATTCCATGAGGAGAGTATTTCGCCGAATTACTAATCAGCTTTATCATATGGTTTTCAGACTATTGTCGCAAAAATCTCCGATTAAATTACAACTCTGGGTAATAATAAGAGATGTATTCAATAGTATACATCATGAGCCTGATTCGTTATTCAAAGAAATAAATTTTAAGATAAGCAAAGGCGAGTTATTAAAGGTTCCAGAACTTAGAAATATTTTGCATGATGACCTTTTGGGGGTATGGAGCCTTGATGAAGAATCAATCTATATCCTGTGGGATATGCTGTTAAGACATCGGCCAGAAGTTCTAATTGAATGTGGTGCAGGCGTAAGTACTATGGTGCTGGCGTGTTACGCATCACTTACACCTTTGTTAAACAGTGTATTTCCACGCATAATTTGTTTAGAACAAAATGAGGATGTTAAAAATTCTGTCGAGAGTAGATTGAAAAAAAGTGATCTTAATCAATATGTTAAGGTGTTGTATTCACCAATTGATCAGGACGGTAACTACCAAATTAGTGACGCAGAGATGCTTAAAAGTCTTAATGGCCGTTTGGCTGATTTGTTGTTGATTGATGGGCCTTCAGGGCCTCCTGGATGCAGAGCGACCACCATGCCTTTGCTAAAACGTTATTGTAATGAAAATGCCCAATGGCTTCTGGATGATGCTTTGAGAGACGGAGAGTTAAAAGCATTGCAAACATGGTCAAATTTACAGAAGGTCTCTGTGGACGGTATATATGCCGTGGGAAAAGGATTGGCTAGAGGACGTTTGCTGTAAAGAAATAATTTAATGAGGCTCTTGAGCTGATGTTGATTTCTGTATTGATACCTGCATTCAATCGTAAAAAAACAATTAGTTACTGCTTGGATTCTGTTCTTGCACAGACGTTTCATTCTTTTGAAATTATTGTGATTGATGACCATTCAAATGATAATACTGTCGAACTTGTTCAGGCAATTAATGACTCGCGAATAAGATGCTTAATTCAGCCCCGAAATACTGGTGCGCAGGCAGCGCGTAACCGAGGGATTCGAGAAGCCCGGGGGGAATGGATAGCTTTTCTGGATTCTGATGATGAATGGCTTCCGGGAAAACTCATTCGCCAGGTAGAGGTGCTGAAGAGTTCTGGCTGGAAACCGTTGACCGTGGTCCATACCGACTGCTTGCGCGTTGACCACAGGGTCGGCACCCGCACGGTATGGAATATCCCCCCCGTCGAAGGGGAAAATGCATATACGCGAGTGCTGTCCGCTGGAGGGCCGATGTTCTCGGGGATGTTGACTTCCAAAAGCGCTCTTGAAGCAATAGGTTTCCTCGATGAGTTGGTTCCTGCATACCAGGAATGGGAAACCTCGATACGTCTTTCGAGGATCTGTCGATTTGTCCACATCAGGGAACCGCTTTTTATCTACCATTGCAACCAAGGAGATACAATTTCGGGAGATTCTGTCCGGGCAGTCGCCGGATATCGTTACATTGTTGAAAAATTTCGCGAAGATATAATTTCTCGTCTCGGCACAGAGGCGTATGATGCTCATCTCCGTTTCTGTGCTCTCAAGGCAATGAAGATAGGCGAGTTACCTCTTGCGGAAACAGTGCTTGGTCTGACGAGTTCCTGCTCGTTCAAGACAACTTTAATCCGCTGGATCTGCATGGTGGGGCGCGGAGGGGGAGCCCGTCTGGCCAGGCTGGCAGCGGAAGCGATGACACGTTGTCTCGGTAGCCGATGAAATAGGAGAAATATCACATGGTGGAAAACGTTAAACATGGTGATCAATTTTTTGCCATCATCATTCGAAACGAATTTCGTGAAAAGGGGATTCATTTCTTTACGCCGGGGGAATATTCCCAACAGCTTGCGTACATGAATCACCCGGCGGGCAAGGTTATTGACCCGCATGTGCATAATCCGGTACCCCGGGAGGTAACGTTTACTCAAGAGGTTCTTTTTCTGAGGAGAGGGAAACTCCGGGTCGATTTTTACGATGATGGCCGAACGTTCGTCGAGAGCCGGATTCTTGAGGAGGGGGACGTCATTCTTCTCGCTTCAGGAGGACATGGTTTCGAAGCCCTGGAGGAAATCGAAATGATTGAGGTCAAGCAAGGTCCCTATGCTGGTGACAAGGACAAGACCCGCTTCGATGGCATTGCGGCACATGCTTCGACAGGTGCGGCAAGGGAAGAACGATGAATCCGCTTGCGACTCTGGGCAGGCATGGTTTGCACGGAACCGCAGAACTCTACTGGTCCGAGCTCTGTTACCGGTATGCGCGGTTCAGGACTAGGTCGGTACAGGCATACCGTAACCCGACAGCAGACGAGCTGGCTGCCATTGAAACAGATCTTGCGGCATGCGGCGTACCGATCAGCGAGCTGACAGTCAGTCCTTCCAGGTATCAAGAGTTCACGCGATCGTTCCCGTTCCCTGCAGACTACCACGGGGGGCAGCAGACCGGCTACTGGCACGAAAAGATATTCGAGCATTTCATCTCGTATACTCTTCTCTCCTTGGGCTCATATGGCCAGGGGGATGTCTTTCTGGATGTCGCCGCCGGCGGCTCACCGTGGGTGAAAATGCTGCGCGAGAGCCATAACGTTGAGGCTTTTGCGATAGACCTCGCCATCCGTCCCCCGGTAAAGGGGCTCGACTACTACCGCGAGGAGGATGCAACGGGGACCTCGTTCGAGCCAGGATCGGTGAGGGGGATTTCGCTGCATTGCGCGTACGAGATGTTTACCGGTGACAGCGATATCCGGGCTGTCCGCGAGTTTGCCCGGATACTTACGCCGGGGGGGGCGGTGGTCATCGTGCCGTTGTACCTCCATACGCACTACTGTAGCTACAGCAGTCCCGAATGCTGGGGAAAAGGGCATGCGGATCCCGGAGCACGGGAGTATGTCCGTCGGGAATCCCGGTGCATACCCTCGTCCCGCAAGTATGATTCCCAGAAGTTGTGCGAACGGGTGCTCGAGACCGCTCGGCAAGCCGGGCTCGCCTATCGCCTGTACGCCCTCCGGGACCAGCATGCGATATCATCGGAAATTTATTGCCACTTCGTGCTCGAATTGAGGAAACCCCGTGATCCCCGTCAATGAACCGCTACTGGACGGCAACGAGAAGAAATATCTCCTAGAGTGCATCGACACCGGCTGGATTTCCTCGGAAGGGCCGTTCGTGAAGGAATTCGAGGAGAAATTCGCTGCCCGGGTGGGGCGTCAACACGGCATTGCCGTCTGCAACGGCTCAGCTGCCCTGGAGGCAGCACTCGCCGCCATTGGTATCGGTCCGGGCGATGAGGTGATCATGCCGTCGTTCACCATCATATCCTGCGCCGCACCGGTTGTCCGAGCCGGAGCCCTGCCCGTGGTTGTTGACAGCGACCCGCTCACCTGGACCATGGATGTCTCGCGGATTGAAGAGCGGATTACCTCCCGTACCAGGGCGATCATGGTGGTCCATACCTACGGATTGCCCGTTGATATGGACCCCGTGCTTGAGCTGGCGAAGAAACATGGTCTCAAGATAATCGAGGATGCCGCCGAGGCGCACGGGCTGGCCTACCGGGACCGTCCCTGCGGCTCATTCGGCGATATTGCTACCTTCAGCTTTTACCCCAACAAGCACGTGACCACCGGCGAGGGGGGGATGATTGTTACGGATGACGATGGACTTGCCGACCGGTGCCGCTCTCTCCGGAACCTCTGTTTCCAGGCGAAAAAGCGGTTTGTTCATGAAGAGCTTGGCTTTAATTTCAGGATGACCAATCTTCAGGCCGCCCTTGGCCTGGCCCAGCTTGAACGGCTGAACGACTTTGCGGAGCGTAAGCGCCTGATGGGGCGGCGGTACACGGAATTGCTGCAAGGGGTGAACGGGCTCCAGTTGCCGCTTCCGGGGACCGGCTATGCCGAAAATATTTACTGGGTCTACGGGGTGGTCATCGACGATGCCGTGCCGCTGGACGCCGAACAGGCTATGCGCCTCCTGGGGGGACGCGGCATTGGTACCCGCCCCTTTTTCTGGCCTATGCACGAGCAACCGGTCTTCAGACGGATGGGGCTGTTCGACGGCGAGCACTACCCGGTGGCGGAACGGATTGCCCGGCGCGGCCTCTACCTCCCCAGCGGGCTCGCGCTCACCGACAGCCAGATGGACGCCGTCTGCCACGAGGTCCGGGAGATCTTCTCATGAGTGTTTTCGCCGATTATTCGAGATACTATGACCTGCTCTACCAGGACAAGGATTATGCATCTG
>CAZFCG010000062.1:7330-22361 GCA_964517595.1 uncultured Geobacter sp.
TGAGGCCGGTTTCGTCGAGCAACTGGTCAGGGCTCACTGCCCGGCAGCATCGACCATTCTCGAACTCGGCTGCGGTACCGGACGTCACGCGGAACTGCTGGCGGGAAGAGGTTTCCGGCTTCATGGTATAGACCGGAGCGAAGGGATGCTGGCGGATGCGGAAAAGCGGCGCCTGGCCTTGGCTGGGGACCTGCGGGACCGGTTGTCCTTTTCCGGAGACGATGTCCGGAACGTCCGTCTTGATAAACGGTTCGACGCGATTATCTCTCTTTTTCACGTTGCCAGCTACATGACCACCAACGACGACCTCGATCGCCTCTTTGCGACGGCCCGCGCACACCTGAGACCGGGAGGGCTGTTTCTGTTCGACTGCTGGTACGGCCCAGCAGTGCTCGACGACCGGCCGACGGTCCGGGTCAAGCGGCTTGCGGACGACGAACTGGAAATCACCAGGATCGCGGAACCGTTGATGCGCCCCAACGATAATGTGGTTGACGTCAATTATGAGGTTCATATTGTCGACCGCCGGACGCGGGCCCTGAGCATTCTCAGGGAGTGTCATCGCATGCGCTACCTGTTCATGCCGGAAATTTCCGCCCTGTTTGCGCGACACGGGATGAGGCCGGTTGTTGCCGTTGAATGGATGACCGGAAAAGAGCCGGGTTTTGATACCTGGAATGTCTGCGCGGGGGGGGTATCAGAGGCAACATGAAAGTCAGGATCGTCAGCTATGAAGAGCCGGACAGCTGGATTCTCGGCAAATTTGCCCGGAATCTGCGCGATGAGTTACGGCTCCTCGGGGAGGACGCCGATGTCGCCCGACTCCCCGACCCGACCGCGGATATCAATCATCACATCATCTATATCGATTACGAGCCATCGCACAACCCCCTTGACACCCTGATGGTCACCCACATCGATGCTCACTGGAAGCTGCGCAAGCTCAGAGAGCAGCTTCGTTATGCTGCCGCCGCGGTCTGCATGTCGTCGGACACGGTTCGCTCACTGGAATCCGCTGGTCTCCCCTCTGGCAAGCTCTGCTATGTCAACCCCGCGCATGACGGCCTCATAACTCCTCGCCCCTTGAACCTGGGGATTGCGAGCCGCCTGTACCCTGACGGCCGAAAGCGCGAGGAGTTGCTGCTCAGAACCGCGAAACGTCTCGATCCCTCTCTTTTTAGCTTCGCCATCATGGGGGAAGGGTGGGATGAGATTGTCGCCCGTCTGTGCGAGGCGGGGTTCACGGTGGCATACCACCCTGATTTCGACGCAGCAGTGTACCGGGAGATGATCCGGTCTCTGGACTATTACCTGTACCTCGGCATGGACGAGGGATCCATGGGGTTTGTCGATGCGGTTGCCGCCGGGGTGGCGACCATCGTTACCCGCCAGGGGTATCACCTCGACGCACCCGCTGGGTTGACCCATCCGTTCGAGTCGGAAGAGGAACTCGTAGCCGTCTTCGAGTGCATCGCCGCCGGCAGGCAGAGTATCGTTCAGTCAGTGGCGTCATGGACCTGGCGCGACTACGCCATCAAGCACCTGCAGATCTGGGATTATCTGAAGAACGGGACAGTACCGGCAACGCTCTCTTATTCCGACGGGATAGCACCGCTTCTGGACGAGGGCTCCTCGCCGGGCATTGCACACTGGTGCAAGACTGAATTCGGGTACTTGAAACAGAGTATCCGGTCGCTCCTGGCAGCGCAGCGGGAACGAAAACGGGGGGGCGCGTGACCCGCCTTTGCTCTGAACGGGACTCCCTGCGGGTCGTCATGCCGATCTACTATTTCTTTCCGGTCATGGGGGGGGCGGAGCAGCAGGCCTCCCGCCTTGCCGGGGAGCTCATCCGCATGGGGCATGACGTCAGCATTATCACCGGGAGATGGCAACGCGAATGGGCGGCAGATGAGCATCTTGCCGGGGTGCCGGTTCGCCGCATTTCAACGCTCTGGCCCTGGCTCGATCGGGTCAAAGGGTTTTTCTTCAGGCACCTGGCGTTCGAAATCGGCCTGGCATGGTACCTGTTTCGGAACAGGCACAGGTATGATGTCATTCATGTCCATCAGGCGCTGCATGCCGCGTTTGTTACCTCGCTTGCCGCTCCCCTTGCCCGCAAGCCGGTGCTCGTCAAGATCGGCTGTGGCGGCGTCAACAGCGACATCCGGATTATGAGGGAGAATATCGTCAATCCGTTCAGCAGCTGGTTCTGGAGGGTGATCCGGCGCTGTGACCGGTTCATAGCCATAAGTCATGAAATCGAACAGGAGCTGCTCGCGGACGGGGTCGACCCGGACCGGATAACACGGCTGCCAAACGGGATCAGCGTCGAAGGGTACGAACCCAAGGCCGCCTATGACAATTCCTCCCCGTTGCGGCTGGTCAGCGTCGGGAGGCTCGATCCCCAGAAGGGATACGACGTGCTTCTGGACGCACTCTCCCGGTTCGACCTTCCGGAGTTCGAGTTCAGGGTCTACGGCGAGGGGAGAGACCGGGAGATGCTTCAGGGGCTGATCCGTTCCCATGGCCTCGAAGGGAGGGTCTTCCTCGAGGGGGTCGTGCATGATCTTCCGCAGCGTCTGTCGGGGAGCGACCTGTTTGTCCTGGTATCCCGTGCGGAGGGGCTCAGTAACGCACTCATGGAGGCGATGCTCTGCGGCCTCCCCTGTGTCGTGACAGCTGTCGGCGGCAACACCGATCTGGTGGCGCCTGAAGATGTCGAGGTCAAGGTCGATGCCGGCGGGTACCGCATCATGTCCAACGGTATCGTTGTCAATAGCGATGACCCCGAAGGGACGGTGAAGGCCCTGGAACTTCTGGCACGAGACCGGGAGCTGGCTGCCCGGCTCGGACGCGCTGCCGCTGCCTGGATGAGAAGGAACAATGCCCTGGGCCAGGTAGCCGAGCGGTATGTCGGGATATACCGCGAACTGCTTCACCGAAAAGACGGGCGACCAGCACCATGATTCTATCTGTTGTGGCCCTTCAGAATTACACCCCTCCGGCAGGAATATCGGTCATATCCTTCGACGTGTTCGACACCCTGTTGATCAGAACGGTCGATCCTCCTGCCCTGATGAAGGAACTTGCCGCTAAAAAGGCGGTCAGCAGCCTGTCGCTTGCTATCTCTCCCGAGGATCTCCATTCACGCAGGCTCGCCGCCGAATCCGACCTCTGCCGGCGCGCGGCCGAGGAGGGGCGCGACCAGGAGTACTCGGTAACCGAGGTGTACGCCAGGCTCTGCGAATCTCTCCCCGGGTTGGATGCCACTGTTGAACAACTGGTGGCGCTCGAACTGGAGGTGGAAAAAACCCATGCTACTGCCATGCCCGGTATTGAGATGGTTCT
Organism: uncultured Geobacter sp.; assembly: GCA_964517595.1. Classification (GTDB taxonomy): domain Bacteria; phylum Desulfobacterota; class Desulfuromonadia; order Geobacterales; family Geobacteraceae; genus RPRC01. Next base: position 10,679 of record CAZFCG010000062.1, read on the forward strand.
TGCCCGGCTGCTGGAGCACCACCGTCTTGTTGCCATATCAGATACCTATCTCCCGGGGAGGTCCATCAGGGAACTGCTGGCCGATGCGCACCTCGGGGGGTATTTCAGCAGTGTCTATGCCTCCTGTGACCATGGGTTCAACAAAGGGAGCGGCCGGCTTTTCAATGAGGTCATGGCGAACGAGGGGCATTCCCCGCATCAGTGGCTGCACATTGGCGACAACTTCCTCAGTGACTACTTCATGCCACGCACCCTCGGAATCGAGTCGCTGCTGGTGCAGGACCGTGGCAACAGGAATCGGAAACTCAGGCAGTCGGCCCTTTCCAGATTGACAAAACGTTCAGCGATCTGGAAGGGGTTCGAGGTAATGGCATCGGTGGGTATTGACGTTCCCTCCCCGGCCACCACGGCGGAAGCGCGGCTGCACGAGTGGGGGATGAAAACCGTGGGTCCGGCTGTAGTCCTCTTTGTCCATGAGTTGTGCAACAGGTTGCTTAATTCACCCTCCCGCGGGGTCTTTTTCCTCGCCCGTGAAGGGTATATGCTCAAGAGGCTGTACGAAACGTTCAACCGGGAGCTCTACGGGGGGGGGTTGCCCCAGGGACGCTACCTCTGCATCAGTCGGTCGACCGCATTTCTTGCATCGCTAGGGGATATCGGCGAGCGGGAAATCGATCTGGTACTCCAGGACCATTCGGTGTCGCTGCGTGATGTCCTGCGGAGGTTCGGGGTGACGGACGATCGGGAAACCGACTGGATAGCACGGGATTACGGGGTTGACCCGTCACTGGCTGACAAGGGTAAGATCCGCACCCTCCTTTTTGCTCTGGCCGGCGACGCACGGTTCTGCTCGCTGGTGGCAAGTGCTTCGGAGTCGATGCGGCAGCAACTCGGCCCGTACCTTGAATCACAGCAATTATTCGCTCATGACGAGGTGGTCCTTGTCGACGTGGGATGGCACGGCACCATTCAGGATTGCCTCGAACGATATCTTTCCCGGCGGGGCTCATCTCCGAGGGTACTGGGGTATTATCTCGGCGTCGATTACCACCGCTCGTGCCGCTATTCAAATAAAACCGGCCTGTTGTACGATTTTCGGATGCCGACCGTTAACGGCGTCTGTCTCACCTTTTTCCGGCTGGCTTTCGAATTTTCCCTCCGGGGTGGTCATGGAACCACGGTCGGCTATGAGCGTGCTGCTCATGGGTCGTGCCGGCCTCTATTCAGAACGACTGCACATGAAACGGAGGCATACCGCCATATTCGTGTCGTTCAGCAGGGGGTGACAGCCTGTGCCGCCTCATACCTCCGGAGGGCTCGCGGTGAGCAGTTCGCCCCGTCAGACCTCCGGCCGGCCGTTCTCCACCTTCATAACCGGAGGATAAGCTTTCCCGATCGGGAGACGATTGCGGCATTTTCATCGATTATTCACACTGATGACTATGCAACGGGCCAGTTTCGGCAAATTACCGGCTCACTTGACCTTGCCTGGTTGATAACACCGATAAGGTCATTCAGCAGGTTCATTGAGATCCCTTGGAGGGAGACGGCGCTTGCCGGGTTGCGTATCCCGTTTCTCCTGGGTGCCTACTCTCTTTTCAAGAGGATGCTGGCAGCGAAGCGGATACGGGAGTATCAGACGAACGTGGGTCAGGAACAGTTGGGGGTGGTAGCCCCCCCCCCCGAGTTCAGCATTCGTTCCTTGGCGGCATATTACCTGTCGCTGTTCAGAGGTGGTTCCGTGGCGCTTGGTACGGAAGTTCTTGTCAGGGGACTTGATCTGCTGACACCAGAGAGAGCGCTGGCGTGGGTTCAGCGGCTGATCGCCCTGAAGTCCGCGGTCTTTAGATGAAAGACAGGAACGATCATCGGTTGCCGTCTGGGCGTGCCAGTGAACGGCCGTCTAGCATGTGGCACTGAAAAGACAGAGAGACCGTGGAGCCGCCGGTATATTGAGGGGGTCAGGCTCGCCATTCAGCCTTTTCGTTAACAGGGATTTTGAGCGTCACGGTTGAAAGAAAATGCGGGTAGAAAATCTCTTGCAATAAGAATTGATGCAATTTGTCCTTACAGTAAGGATGATGATTTGGTGGGAATGCAGCCAGTGAGGCATTGGACGGACAGTAAAATATGGCGCCACATCCTCACCTGTATCATTACTCTTGCTTACCTCAGGCTCATGGAACTCAGGCTGAAAAGGGCAGGGTATTCAATGTCCGCCGCCTTCGCCATGGAAAACTTGCACCGACTGCATTGCTGCCTATTGTGGAGCGCCGGCAAAGGTGAACCGAGCAGAATGATCGAAGAGCCATCAGAGGTTCAAGCCCGGATTCTGAAGGCATTTGGCCACATGGTGACAACGGGTGGGGTCTTACAACCCATTAGCTAAGGGACTCGGAACAAACAAATATACCGTTTTACATCTCATCTTCAGACCATCTTTGCCGCCCCTTCAATCACAAAATCCTCGACGTAGCCCTGCTACGCCTGCGGTTTTGCTCAATCAGGAACGACAAATCCGGCCCGAATCTGAGCGTAAAACCTGGTATATCAGCTTCTTCCGAGTCCCTAATAACCTGTTGTTATTGCGGCAATCGGTTGCTTTTTTCGAAGTTTACCCTGAAACTCCTGTCTAAGAGAACCGGCCCGGAAAGGTACTTCAGCTCAGGATGCCTTGCGGAACGGGAGTTGAAAATTACCCGCGACAATACCCGGTACGGTAATATCCTCATCGAGATTCTCCCAGCGAAGCGCAAACCCGTTGAGACGTAGCGTTACCTCCCGCAACTGTTCGTCAGTCGCGGCAGCAAGAATCTTGAATCGGTCAGCAGGGAAGCCTATTATTCGACCATCGGTAAGTTCGACATAGATTGTTCTGTTTTCCGCCCATGCCCGTATAGCAGCGGGCTCTATGCTTTCCCGTTCACCTTGCGAAGTATTCATATTTGTCCTCGAATACTGGCTTGTATTCAAATACCAACCGCTCAATCTCCCGAATGGTCATTGGCGGGATGCCTTTGTTGCGCGCCAACCGGATTGGGTCAAGCCAGAATTTACATTCACCATCCGGTGTTTCAATGTGAATGTGTGGTGGTTCGTTACCCTCGTCGGAGTAAAAGTGAAATCGATACGAACCTATACGCAAAATAGTTGGCATGGATTAGATAGTGCCGCACTAGTAATTCCTTGTCAATTCCTTAATAAAAGCGGCTAATCACAGGGTCAGAAACTTGGGTGAAGGGAAACCGCGTCTCCAGTATCCTTCTATCCGACCATGCTGATTTCTCCTTGCTAATAGCTTTAATCTCTGCCGTAAATCAAGCGGGGTAGGTGAGTCGACAGCCAATGCATACCAATTTTCCAAACCTGCAAAGAATTCCCGATTGATGGTTTTTTTACGGATTTAATCTCGATCGGCTTAATATTTTTCATTTGTTATAAGCAGTGTCCGGTTAAGGACTTGCATCAGGAAGTCGACGATGAGGTCTATGCGTTCCTCGAAGCTAAGAGCGGCCATGTCGGGGCAGTTCATCTGTTCCTGGAACGCTTGAGCCATCGCGGCAAGCCCCAAGGCGTTAAGTTTCTCGATGGTTGGATGAATAAGCATTTTTTCCTCCTTCTTCTTTGGAACTGCGAGGTTGTGGGATTAATGATGCCTGAGCCCTGTGCTCGGTCCAGGCATCACGGCGGCAGTTACTTAGCCATGTCCAGAAGATGGCCAAGACGGTCAAAGAACACTGGAACGGAATCTTGAGCTATTTTGACAGCGAACTAACCACTGGATTCCTGGAAGGAATCAACAGCCTGATTCAGGCAGCCAAAGCGAGAGCTCGCGGTTATCGAAATCCGCGAAACTTGATTACAATGGCTTACCTCATTGCCGGTAAACTCAAATTCGACAAGCTATATGCTCAACCCACTTAAAACGTCGAGGAGCCTATCATTATGACAATGCTTATTCTCGGCGCCGGTCCTGCCGGCCTCGGCGCCGCATACCATCTCAACAAGCTCGACCAAAACGACTGGCGCATCTTTGAGCGAAACCCCCATGTGGGAGGGCTTTCTTCCTCTTCCACCGATGTCAAGGGCTTTACCTGGGACATCGGCGGTCATGTCCTCTTTTCCCACTACGACTATTTCGACAAGGCAGTCGAAGAGGCCCTGGGAGATGAATACTACAACCACCTCCGGGAAAGCTGGATCCGAATCCTGAAAACCTGGGCGCCGTATCCCTTCCAGAACAATATTCGCCATCTGCCGCTGGAAGCCTTGGAAAAGTGTCTCGAAGGCTTGCGTTCAGAGCGCCCAAATCCGGCGGAGACGCGCAATTTCCGCGAGTGGATGGACGCGATATTCGGCGAGGGCATCGTCCGATATTTCATGGAGCCCTACAACCGCAAGGTATGGGGCGTGCCCCTGGAAACCATGGGAAAGGAGTGGTTGGGCGAGCGGGTGAGCGTGGTGGACCTGGTCCGGATCGAAAGGAATATTGTTGAACAGAAAGACGACGTGAACTGGGGGCCGAACAACCGCTTCAAGTTCCCCAAATCCGGAGGGACCGGGGCCATATTCGAGGGAATTGCACGGCCGTTCAAAGACCGGATTTCCCGTGGGCATGAACTCGTGTCCGTTGACCTGGAATCAAAAGAGGTCTTCTTCTCCAATGGCCGAGGGGACTCCTATGATGTTCTTGTCAACACCATTCCCCTTGACCTCTTTATCGGGAAATGCCTCGACCTCCCAGATGCCGTGCTTGACGCAGCTAAAGACTTGGTGCACAACAGCGGCCTTATAGTGGGGCTCGGCTTTGCCGGGAAACGGGTCGATCCCAAGTGCTGGATGTACTTCCCGGAATCAAATGCACCCTTCTACCGGGTGACCAACTTCTTCAACTATTCCCCCTACAACGTGCCGAATGGCGACACCGAACGCTACTTCTCCCTCATGTGCGAGACGACCTACTCGCCCCATAAGCCGGTTGATAAAGAACGGATCATCGAAGAGACCATCCAGGGTCTGATCAATTCAGGGATGATAACCGAAGACGAGCGCAGCCGTATTGTCAGCCGCTATCTGATTGATATCCCGTATTCCTATCCCGTGCCTACTCTCGGGCGGGACCGGGCTCTTGGGATTATCCAGCCGTATCTGGAGTCCAGGGGAGTCTATTCCCGCGGACGCTTCGGCGCCTGGAAGTACGAGGTCGGGAACATGGACCACTCCTTCATGCAGGGGGTTGAGGTCGTGGAGCGGATTTTGACCGGCGCATCCGAGAAAACCATCCTCAGTGGTTGCGGATTGTGAACCGGATTTCTTTGTTAAAAAACCTGGACAAGTATATTGGCGCCGCCCTCGTCCAGGTTATTTCCCTTTTTCCCCTTGGATCTTCACTTGATGAGGGGCTCTCATCCATTCTTCTTATCCGGCCCGGGGGCATTGGTGACGCCGTGCTGCTGGCGCCTGCCATAATTGCTTTGAAACGGAGATTTCCTGACGCGGTTATTTCCGTCCTGGCTGAACGGAGAAATGCAGCCGTCTTTGCCCTCTGTCCGCGGGTAAACAGGGTTTTGCGTTACGACATTCCTTCTGAACTTATGGAAACCATCCGCGGACGTTATGACCTGGTGATCGACAGCGAGCAGTGGCACCGTCTCTCCGCCGTGGTGGCCCGCCTCTGCCGCCCGCGGATGCTGATAGGTTTCGGGACCAATGTCCGGAGACGACTCCTTGGCCGGGAGGTTTACTACTCCCACGATGACTATGAGGCGATCAGTTTTTTGAGGTTGCTGGAACCTTTGGGAATTGACGCAGGACTGCTCGAGCCCCCTTTTCTGACCGTTCCCGAGGCAGCGGAGGGCTCTGTTGAGAGACTGCTGGCGCCTCTGGAGGGAAGACCCTTTGTGGCTGTTTTCCCAGGCGCCAGCATCGTCGAACGACGCTGGGGAGTGGAGCGTTTCCGACAGGTGTCCGCAGCGGTGAACCGCGTTGGCTATCCGGTAGTGGTGGTAGGCGGGAAGGATGACAGGGAACAGGGGGAGGTGATCGTGTCCGGAGGATTCGGCCTGAATCTGGCCGGCCGGACCTCTCTGGCGGAAACCGCGGCCGTCCTCGGGAGGAGCCGTCTGCTGGTGAGCGGTGACTCAGGGGTACTGCATCTGGCGGTGGGGCTGGGAGTCCGCACCGTTTCCCTGTTCGGACCGGGAATTGCCGAAAAGTGGGCGCCCAGGGGAGAAAAGCACACCGTGTTGAACCGGCGCCTCGCGTGTTCCCCATGCACGAGATTCGGTACAACTCCCCCATGTCCCTATGGCGCGAGGTGTATGAAAGAGATAACAGTCGAGCAGGTAACTGAAGCGCTCTTACGATTACTCAATTGATGTCGGCAAAGGCGGGTCAGGCTCGACTTCTGGCCTTTCATTCAAGTCATACCGTTTTGCGGAGTAATCAGCGATTTGGCGCATGGCAGTGTGTTCCCTTGGCAAAAAACCAGAAAAGGACCGCACAAGAGAACACGCTACTCAACCCATATTCTTGAATCGAACGAGTTTTCGGCTGGTTTCCTCTATTTCGTCGAGGAGTTTATCGGCATTATGCGGGCTATCTTGGGCTATGTACCACCAGATTTCGTCTAGGTCCCTTTCAGCCTCAGGTCGTAAAAGGATTTTTTTCATTAGCCTTTCGCTTTGCCTGCTTGTCGCGCATCAAGTTGTTTATTGCCCCTGGCCTTGATAGCTTCGACGTCTAATGGGGTCGATTCACCGCTATCTAAACCCTTCTTTATTTCAGCCCTTAATTCTTCTATACGCAGAGCGTGCCTCCGGTCACGCTCTTCAAGAAGGCGTAAGGCTTCGCGCATAACTTCGCTTGCGGAGCCGTAAAGCCCGCTTTCAACTTTGCTTTTCACCAATTTTTCAAGTTGAGGTGTAAGGGAAATGTTCATTTTTATCTCCTCCTGTGGCCTAAAGCATAGCATGGAATAACAAACTTTGTTATCAATAAAGCAGGAAATTCCGGGGAGTATGGGAAAGGAATTGAGTCAATTCTGGGGAAATTGACAGATATAAAGCGCCTGATGTCATTTACGCACGGCACGTCTCGTACGAGTAATTGTTCCGGTACTTCCGCGCCACCTCAGCGGTGGTAGATTCAGGAGTGTTGGTCAGAACAGTGTTTAGGGACTCGGAACAAACAAATATACCGTTTTACATCTCATCTTCAGACCATCTTTGCCGCCCCTTCAATCACAAAATCCTCGACGTAGCCCTGCTACGCCTGCGGTTTTGCTCAATCAGGAACGACAAATCCGGCCCGAATCTGAGCGTAAAACCTGGTATATCAGCTCCTTCCGAGTCCCTTAAGCCTCGGCAAAGAATATTGGCCAAGTGGGTTTATATTAATATTAATGTGTTGTCTCAAATAGATATATGTAATAAAGTGGTGCTTTGAAATCCTGGCGGAGTGTTGACCGGGTCTGATTAATGAGCAGTTGTACGAAAACGAAAATGATGACATAAGGCACACAAATAGGTATGATATCAACATGAAGCTTATAAACTGGAATTCCGATAAAAACCTGGCGCTCAAGGCTGAGCGAGGGATTTCCTTCGAGGAAGTTCTGGTGGCTGTTTCGCAAGGGGCGCTCCTTGATGTGGTCGAACATCCAAATAAGGAGAAATATCCGAACCAGCGCATATTTATCATTCGGATTCGCGGCTACGCCTTCTTGGTTCCTTTTGTTGAAACGGACGAAGAAATCTTTCTGAAGACGGTCATTCCCAGTCGAAGCGCCACCAAGAAGTACATTTCAAAGGAGAAGAGCCATGAGTAGGAAATTAAAAACCGAAGAAAAAGAATACGAGGATGACATCCTGGAATCATATGAGAGGGGAGAGTGGAAGTCAGTGGCTGATCTTGGCGACGAGATTGCCCGCTATGCTTCAGGCGCCGCGGCTACACTCACCAAAGATAAACGAATAAACATACGGCTTTCTTCGCGGGACCTCGAAGATATTCAATTGAGGGCTGCTGAGGAAGGTATGCCCTACCAGACACTGATTGCCAGTATCGTTCACAAGTACGCCAGCGGCCGGCTCGTCGAGACAGTATCACGCCCAACCGGTCGCGCGAAAAAGACGCGCGCCGGTTAGCTCTCCACCGTTGCGCGGAAAATCAGTCATCTGTGGCAGGAGCGTTTTGCTTCGTTTCCCATGGATGAAAAAAAGCTGCTTTCCGCCGCCCGTTATGTGGAGATGAATCCCGTAGCAGCCGGATTGGTCGCCAATCCCGGGGAATACCGCTGGAGCAGCGCTGCTCCTCATCTTGTCGGGAAAGATGATCTGTTGGTAACCGTAAAGCCACTGCTGGACATAGTAGTTGACTGGCAGGGGTTGGAGTCTAAAGGCGGTGCGAACGTTTTGAACTAGTTATTCAAGCCTCTCACAATGGCAGTAATTGACGAAGCGCTTCTTTGATTTTTTCCTGATCCCCGATAGCTAATGTACCGGCCTTTCTGATAATCAATTGTTGATCCAGGGTGAACAGTTTCATTCTGATGATTGATGCGTTGGGCAGTCCCGCGGAATCCAAGTCCTGGATTTCGATATCAAGCGGCCAATCAGAATTACTGGCGCTCGTGATCATGGCCATTACAGCCTGACCAACCTGACGATTAAATGCCTGCCCTTCGGACAGGACCAATGCCGGCCTGTGTTTGCTTGCGGTTCTGTCTGTAAACGGGAACGGGACAACAACCACATCGAAAGCATCAAAGATCACGGTATGCCTCCTCATCGGCTGCCGACTCCCACTCATTCAGCGTCCCTTCCAGTGCTTGTGCAAAGACCACGTCTATCGGATGTGCTTTCCGAACCTGAATATGGTTATTCTCAATATCAAAGGCAATGGCGTCGCCGGCATTCAGGTGCAGAACTTTCCGTACAGGTTCCGGAATTGTGGCTTGGAATTTGGATGTAAGTTTACTGGTCGCGGTTTGCATGACAGCGCCTCCTTTACGGGTAGTCAGGTAATACTAGCATTACCTGACCTTGTGTGCAATGAAACTCTCCAGGATCAATTTTGTGTTGCAGTCATACCTTATGGTATGTATGCTGTGTTTATACAATATATGCGAGGTGAATTATGGCCAGGCAGATGGTGATACGCATTGACGACGAGACCAAGGAGAAGTTTCAGCGCGTCTCGCGGATGGAAGGGAAGACCGCCAGCGAAAAGATGCGAGAGTTAATCGAGAACTATGTTCGGAAAGCTGACCTCTCTCAGGTAGTGGACGACCTTTGGGAGCGAATCGGCGTCAAGGTGAAAGATCATGGAGTAGGCGCCGGGGATGTTGATCGGATCATCAGGGAGACACGGGAAAACCGGTGAAGATCATCATCTATACCAATGTGTTCATTTCCTCTTTCCTTAGTTCGAAAGGACCACCACGGATGATCATTGGCCTGTGGAGAACAGGGCAGGTCACCATCTGCCTATGTGCGGAAATCCTTACCGAGTACATGGAAGTTCTCGCCCGCATGGGCCTGGCGGCTGCGCCGGAATTGAAGGAACTTCTCGACCTCTTCAAGACCCGGCGAGGGATCGAATTTGCGGTCATTGACAACGACCTGCATGCAATCGAAGCTTATCCGGCCGACGACAAGTTTCTTGAATGCGCCATAAAAACCAGAGCTGACTGCATTGTATCCGGAGACAAGCATCTGAAAACCCTGCGAGAATTTGAGGGAATTCCTGTTTTGTCCCCCGAGGATTTCATGAACCGTTGGCGTGAATAGCCGGATCTGCACATGCACATATTATATTTTGCGGGGGTCAGGCTCGCCATTCAGCCTTTTCGTTAACAGGGATTTTGAGCGTCACGGTTGAAAGAAAATGCGGGTAGAAAATCTCTTGCAATTAGCATTGATGCAATTAATCCTTATCAGTAAGGAGGTAAGGGATATGCTCGCAAAGAAAACCTCGAAGAATCAACTGACACTGCCGAAAGAAATCGGAACAAGTTCCCGGGTGTTGACCTGTTTGATGCGACAGTCGAGGATAACCGGATTGTCTTGGCGCCGGTAAAGGTCACCCCCATTGGCTCTTCCCTGGAAAGCATCCGGGAAAAGATGGAAAAACTCGGCATTACCGGAAGTGACGTGGCGGATGCAGTTGCATGGGCAAGAAAGAAGAAACGTTGAAACGGGTCGTAATTGACACGAATGTGCTTGTTTCCGCATTTCTTTTTAAAGGGAGTCTGACGAAAATTGTGGATTTGTGGAAGAAGGGCGAGATACATCCTGTTATCTCGAAAGAAACATTCGAGGAGTTTATGGCGGTACTGCAGTATCCCAGGTTCTCCCTAACAGCGGATCAAATACGAACGATTGTGGATGATGAAATATTGCTTTTTTTCGAAGTAATGGAAATAAAGGAAACGGTAAATGGTGTTTGCCGTGACCCTGACGATGATATTTTTCTCGCGGTCGACGTTAATTCCGGCGCTTCTTGCATTGTGACTGGTGACAAGGATTTGCTTGAATTAGGTAAGTTCCGGGAAATCAGAATTGTAACACCAAAAGCATTCCTTGAAAAATCTGGTTGAAAATTCCGGGATTTCTGGGAAATACTGGGGACATTTATTTAATTGGAAGAATTCTGGGGACAGAATTCTGGGGATAGAATATTTAATTGTGCGTGCGGGGCTCGTATTTCAAGCCGCCTCAAGAACCTCGCCTTCACGCCGGGCAATTTCAATTACCGCTGATGAGTCGTCCTCTCTCCACTGTCTTGATCCGCATGCGATCGGCTCAATCCTGCTGTCTACGCGGGCGGCGATTCGCCATAGCAGGTTGATGAACGTGCGGTCTTCAATGTTATCGAACTGGGGAGAAACAACAATAAGATCGATATCACTCCATTCCCGTGCCTGCCCCCGTGCCTGCGAGCCAAAAACTACTACCTTTTCGATAGTAATTCCCGCTGAAGCAACAGCCGCAACGAAATTTCTCACGGATTTAAGAACAGATTGCTCAAGCATTCCCGCATCTCCCCTATTTTCATTATATAATTTGTCGCGATTTCCAGGTTGGGGGGCGCAAGTCGTGAGTCCGGATAGCGACCCTCAATGTTGAATTCATTTACATCGGCCAACAGGTCAAGCTGTTTGTCCGTGAGTTCAATTCCTGCCTTCTCAGCCAGTCGTACCAGGTTGTGGATGGGCGGGGCAAGTTCTCCGGTTGCATGGCACACATGGGCCTTCAGAATTTTCTCAAGGGTAAGATGGCCGAAGAACAGCGTGTGGCGAATACGATTTTTCTCCAGTAACTCGCCGGCCACGATCCAATCTTCTTCAGCGCTTTCTCGCCAATATGCAATCTGTTTGGCAATGTTTACCATCTGCTCCTATTACCACAAAATAGGTGATGTCTCAATGGGGAAAAACGGGGTCAGACTCGCCTTTCAGCCTTTTTACGATCAAAGGATTGACTATGGGACGAAAATCACGAATCCATTTTCCAGGCGCTGTATATCACGTCGTTCTTCGGGGCAATGCCGGGACTCCCGGGGGGAATTACGGGGACAGGGAATTACGGGGACAGTATATTTTATTGACATCGAATTCGCTTATGGTATTGTCTCCCCATGGCACGCATAGCACGAGTAATAGCTCCTGGACTTCCGCACC